>JAHHKH010000424.1 GCA_018679695.1 Maribacter sp. | reverse complement strand
GTGGTGCACGAAACGCACCAATGGTTATATTGCTATCAATTGACCATTCCTCAGCCATGTAATTTTCAATGGTTCCGGCCGGAAATCGATTGGCGAACAACGGGCTTTCGGGAATACCGCCTGCCTTCACATGTAAGGCAGTCAAATTGTTGTTTTCATCCAAAGCCGCACGGTAGGTCGCATGATAGGTAGGGCGATATATTCCGTTTGTCATATCGTCCTCCCGGGTATATATCAACTTTACCGGTGCCTGCACTTTTTGGGATATTAAGGCTGCCTCCACCACATAATGCGCATAGGCCTTACGACCAAAACCACCTCCCATGCGTGGAATTTCCATTTCAATGTTCTCTGCAGGAATTCCCAAACTGCTTGCAATTGTGGGAACAATCAAGGATGGTATCTGAATAGGTGCCGCAATCTTAACTTTATCACCGGTTACGTGTGCAAAAGCGTTCAACGGCTCCATGGAATTATGTGCGAGGTAAGGTGCGGAATAACTTCTTTCCAAAATTTTGGCAGCATTATTGAAAGCTGCCTCAGGATTACCGTCTTTACGAACCAGTTTTCCTTTTTTGGCTGCTAATTCTTCAATTTTGGTCCTATGGGTTTCTGAAGATTCAAGGCCAGCAGGAATATTTCTTGTCTCTTTTCCTCTAAATCCACTAATAGTTTCGGTTTGGGCGGCAATAGGCTTCCAATTCACTTTTAATTGTTTCTTGGCCTGCATCACTTCCCATGTTGAGTTGCCTACTATTGCCACAAGTTCAGGAAAGGCATTGGTATCGAACCCGCCTTTTTCAAATCCATCCTTAAAACTTTTTATCGTCACTACATCCTTGATGCCGGGCATGGCTTTTGCCGCTGTACCATCTACCGATTCCAAGGTCATGCCGAAAGCGGGGGGATGTTCGATCATAGCGATAAGCATACCTTCTTTTTGATAATCGGATCCGAACATCGGTTGGCCTGTAGCAATTGCTTTGGCATCTACATTTTTTCTTGACTTACCAATAATAGTAAAGTCCTTGATTTCTTTCAATTTAACCTCTTCAGGCACGGGCAACAGTGCAGCAGCCGAAGCCATTTCCCCGTAGCCAGCTGAATTCCCCGAGGTCTCATGGCTCAATACACCTTCGAGGGCCTTGATTTCAGCCGCTGGAACCAGCCATGCCTTGGCAGCGGCTTCTTTCAGCATATGCCTGGCCGTTGCACCTGCCATTCGAAGGGGTTCCCATCTTCTTCTAATTCCCTGGCTGCCACCGGTGAATTGAAAGCCATACTTTTCTGGGTGATGGGGAGCTTGTTCTACGATTACGTTTTTCCAATCCACGTTCAATTCCTCTGCAATCAACATGGGCATAGAGGTTCTGATATTTTGTCCGAATTCGGGATTGGGCGTATAAATGGTAATCAGACCATTGTCACCAATTTTCAGATAGGCATTTATCTCGAACCATTCTTTGGGCATTTCAATAGCTGCCATTTCTTCAGCTTGCTTTGGTTTACAAGAATTAAAAATGCTAAAGCCAAGAACGAGTCCACCACTAGCCAGACTGGTGTTCTTGATGAAGGCGCGCCGACCGATTTTTGTTTTTATGAGTGTCATTGTGTTCGCTTTAAGAATTGGTACTTTCTGCAGCTATTTTAACAGCTTTTTTTATTCGGGTATACGTTCCGCATCGGCAGATGTTACCATTCATGGCCATCTCAATCTCGGATTCGGAAGGATTGGGATTGTTTTCCAACAGCGCTGCCGCGGTCATAATTTGACCAGGTTGGCAATAACCGCATTGGGGCACGTCGACTTCCAACCATGCTTTTTGAACCGGGTGGTCCGCATTTTTGGAAAGTCCTTCAATTGTAGTGATTTCTTGATTGCCTACGGCAGATACGGTAAGTACACAAGCCCTAACCGCTATACCACTTAAATGAATGGTACATGAACCGCATTCTGCGATTCCGCAGCCATATTTTGTTCCGACCAATTTAAGGTGATCACGCAGTACCCAAAGCATGGGAGTGTTGGGATCAACGTCCACCGTTTGTGTTTTCCCGTTGATGTTTAAGTTGAATGTTGCCATGATTTCTATTGATTTGCTTAAAGTTATCGATTTTGTTGGAGTCCTATCGCTTATGAGGCAATGGATTTATTAAAAAAAATGTTAATTCTAATTGCCTTATGGCTTGTTTTCCAACAGTTTGAGTTCACACAGCCATTTTTCAACCTGCCTTTCTGCTTCATTTTTTCTATCACCCTTAATCGCCAGATAAATTCCATCCCTCTCACTGCCCCCTTCGATGGTAAATCCATTGAGGACATTACTGTAGGGACAAAGTTCCTTGACCGCCTTAAAACTGCTCCCTACTCCATAACCTCCATGGGTGTTAAAGGGGATTACAGTCTTTCCCGACAGGTTATTTTTATGCAAAAAGCTTTTCATGGGCGGCGGCAATTGCATCCCCCATGTAGGGAATCCCAAGAAAATGGTATTGTATCTTGACATATCAACTTTTGTTTTTAAAGGAGGTAAAAATCCAGTTTCATTTTCATGTGCCACCTGTTTTACAATGGCATTATAATTCTCCGGATAGGGGTTTTCCAATTCCACAGCCACCAAATCGCCTCCGACTTTATTTTGTATAAGCTCGGCAACGGCTTTCGTGTTGTTGGTGCGGGAGAGAAAGACGATGAGAATATTTTCCGATTTTTGCCATTGTTCCTTTCCCGCATCTTTCTGGAAACAAGCGGAAAAAAGGATAAAAAATAGCAATAACTTGTTCATTTCAATTCTTATTAGTCATTGATTTTGTCATTTCTTTCTAAAAGGTTGAAACTTTAAATAAGTACCGCTACGCCATAACCATTCAAGGGGGCCGTATAAAAACTGTTTAAGCCAGTATTTACTAAAAACAATTTGAATAGCATAAATTAATAATCCTAGGAAAAACAAAGCGGTAACTCCCCAATCACCAAAGATTGAGCCCAATGCCCAAGGCGAAAAAAGTAATGCCCCGATTACGCCCTGCAAAATATAGTTGGTCAATGCCGATCGCCCATACGGGGATAGGACCTCTAGATATTTTCCAAATTTCACGGTTTGATAAAGCAATACGAATCCCAAGGTCAAAGCTCCTGAAAAAAGGACCAGTTCCAAATCTTGTAAGGTCATTACAGTAAGTAATGATAAAGGCATATATTGACCATCGGGTCTAAACAAAATGGAAAAATTTGGTGGGGGCAACATACTTTTGATCCAAATAACGAATATGGTCGTCAAAACAAATCCTATAAACAGATAGGAGTTACGCTTCTTCTGTTCAATCAACTTTTCAAAAAAGCGAATGCGGCCAACTATGAGGCCAATTAGAAATACGGCAAACGTAACATAGCCACGCCCAAAGTAACCGAACTGATAATTTAGCTTTCCAAGTAGGCGTTCCTCATAATTGTGTATTGCGGAGTTCAGAAAAGAAGGGTTCGCAATATGTTCTGGCACAGGACGTGGTGCTCTTGCATTAATTGCCCTTTCTGTTCTATCCACTTGTTCGGTTCCTACGCTAGTATTATGGTCAACTGCTCGAATGATTCGGGGTCCGCCCAATAATAAAAAGGCAACGATTGATAACAATATCCAGTTTTTAACTCGGTACAGAGGTAACAATAGAAGACCAAAAAAAGCATATAAGGAAATGATTTCGAGATTGAAAAAGGAATGGGTCAGCAAGCCCATCACTAATAACAGGATCATCCTCCAAACAAACCTAAAACGGAAATCGACCCCTTTTTTTGCCGCTCTGTCCATTTGGATAAAAAAACTCAACCCGAATAGAAAGGCAAAAATATTAATGAACCGCCCCATTATAATGTTGTTCCCGATCCACTGAATAGTCTCGTCCCATGCCGGAAATTCAAGTACCCTTAATTCAGATGGAAGTGAACGTATTCCAAAATGTTGGATCATGTGCATTAGAATTACGCCTAATAGGGCAAATCCTCTAAGGGCATCCAATACTTTAATTCGTTTTAGCGGTGCTGATAGTGATATATTTTTCTCCATAATTTATAGATCTCGGCACTGTATTTTGTATTACGCAATCATTTCGATCCCATGGTTCAATAACCATGCTTTCATTTTGACCGGCTACAGC
>JAHHKH010000404.1 GCA_018679695.1 Maribacter sp. | reverse complement strand
GCTAACGAAGTTAGCAGGGTTGTATTTTCAATAGTTAGACCAAAGGAACACAATGCGTAGCGTTGTATCTCCTGGAGGTGCCACTTAAAACAAGAAACGAACTGGTGAATACAGGAGGTTTTTTGTATTTGCAGCCGAGGGCCGCGCAAGAACAATGAGCACCAGAAAATAGCACGTATTTAATGCTGGAGGTGCCACAACAAAATCCTTATCCCACGATAAGGATTTTTGTTTTTGTGTAATCCAAGATTTGACTATCTATTGCGATTGCCAAATCCTTTCAATCGCCTGTACGCGATATCTTTTGAAAGAGTGGTTTTCACTTGAAGTATTTTCAAATGTAATTGTATTGAAAGGAGCATTTGGGAAAATCTGGGCTGTCATCGCATATTGCCCTTTGTTCAAGAACAATTCAATAGACGAAAGATCTAATATTATACGTACTTCGAATGCTTCATTCGGTAAATTTTCCACAGGCATTTCTTGAATTGGAATCCCAAACTTTTCGTGAAAATCAACTTTTCCTGAATTTGAACGATCTAATTTCAATATGTTGTTCTCGGCATCAAAAATCAAAACAAGTTCCTCCCCCATAGGGTTGCAAATTGCAATTTTAAAATCATTCAAAATGGTTTTGAATACGATTTCCGAGGTATTAAGGTTGGCATATTCAAAGTTCAATTTCTGATCTGGTTTTAGGAATACTTCATTGTCTAAATTACCAATATCCTTAATCGGAAAAGCATCTATAGGATAATTGAAAAGCTTATACTTCCCTCCAATCTTTTTCAACGATAATTTTCTCGGTAGGGTCATGGCACTACGCCACTTTTCCGTAGGGGTAACCTGGGCATAGGTCCAGTTACTCATCCAACCTATGAAAATATGTTCTCCTCTTGGTGTATTCGAAAAGGTAACCCCGGCATAATTATCCGTACCCCAATCAACCCATTGAGTTTCTTTTTGCGCTGTACTGAAGGTATTCCCATCAAAATCGCCGACAAAATATTGTGTACCACTGCCACCATTCGGGGCACCCGGGTTGATGCTGATCAACAACACCCATTTTTCTTCTTCAGATCCTTCTACCTTCATGGGTATAAGATCAGGGCATTCCCAAACCCCTCCATGCGCTCCCTTATCCTTTCCAAAATCCCCGATGAGCTCCCATTGCTTTAGGTCCTGAGATCCATAGAATTTGGCATGGTCTCCTGCCACCAAAGTCATTACCCATTTTCTGGAAGCCTCGTGCCACATAACCTTTGGGTCTCGAAAATCCTTTATCCCTTCATTTCCAATGACCGGGTTGCCCTCATATTTTGTCCAAGTATCACCATTGTCAAGACTATAGGCAATTCCCTGGGTTTGAAAATCGGTTCTACCCGATTTTTCACCCTCCATGAGGTGATACGTAAATATGGCCACAAGCGGCGGATTTTCGGTTGTCCCAAATCCTGAAGTGTTGTTCTTGTCAACAACGGAACTCCCGGAAAAAATGTGACCATGTACATCGGGAAATAAGGCTATTGGCTTATGCTCCCAATGCACCAGATCCCTACTGGTTGCATGGCCCCAGTGCATAGGCCCCCAAACAATATCATCTGGGTGGTACTGATAGAACAAATGATACATTCCTTTGTGGTATACCATCCCGTTGGGATCGTTCATCCACTTTTCCTCGGGTGAAAAATGAAACTGTGGCCGATAAGGTTCCATATAATATTCCATATCGGTAGTTTCTATTGTAGTAGCCGACTTTTGCTCCTTATTTTTACAAGATCCCAATACGATCAAAATTATAAAAACTGTAATTGGGTTTACAATGAATTTCATATTCCATCATTATTGTTAGGTGGTTTAAGTTACCAAAACTCCTTTAATATAGTATCTTTGCCATTACAATTTTTTATACATGAGGTCATTCAATGTCGTTTATATTTTCATTTTTCTGACTTTCACAGGTTGTGCACAAAAAAATTTGGATAGAACCTTAAACCTACTCAATAAGGAATCTGTTCCCTATATTCAGATTTCGGAAGCGGTTGAAAAAGAGAATGTTGTGTTCTTGGACACCCGTGAAGTTGAGGAATTTGAAGTTAGCCATCTAAAAAATGCCATTTGGGTTGGTCATGATATGTTTGACCTTCAAATTGTCCAGGATTCGATTCCTGATAAAAACACTCCGATTATTGTTTATTGCTCCATTGGTGTTCGGTCGGAAGACATTGGTGAACAACTTCAAGATTTAGGTTACAAAAACATTCAAAATCTCTACGGTGGAATTTTCAAATGGAAGAATTTGGGTTATCCGGTATTTGTTTCATTGGGTAACGAAACAGAGAAAGTACATGCCTATGATAAGCTTTGGGGAAAATTGTTGACTAAAGGCCAAAAAGTTTATGATTAAGCACATTTAGCTCTATGAGTATTATTTTGCCACAATCCCATCAGAAGAATAAGAAAGCCGTCAATTACTTATCTGTTAATACCAAAAATCTATTGATTGTTTTTGCACGTAATCCGGTGCTGGGGGAATGCAAAACGCGCTTGGCAGCAACGGTTGGGGACCAAGTGGCTTTGGATATTTACAAATTACTACTGAGCCATACTTACAAGATTACAAAAGAACTTCAGGTACATAAACAGATTTATTATTCCAATGAAATTTGGGAAGATGATATTTGGGATAGTTCTATTTTTGAGAAACATTTGCAGCAGGGATTGGATTTGGGCGAACGAATGGCGAATGCATTTCAAAATGGTTTTGAAGATGGCTTTGAGAATATCATCATCATTGGCAGCGATATTTATGATTTAACCACTTCCGTTTTAGAGGAAGCGTTCAAAGCCCTTGAGCAAAACGAATTTGTAATCGGCCCAGCTGAGGATGGCGGATATTATCTCCTTGGCATGAAAAAATTTACCGGAGCTGTTTTTAAGCATAAAAACTGGGGCAAGGAAGAAGTTTTTAAGGACACCATGGAAGATTTAATTAATAGGCAAGTAGTTTTGTTGAGGCCTAAAAACGATATTGACGTTTATGATGATGTAAAAGATATTGAGGCTTTTCAACCCTTTTTAAAAAATATATGAGAATTACAGAGCAACAATTACAGGAATCAACCGATTATCTGATAAGTAAGGGATTTGATAATCCAGAAATAGGAATTGTATTGGGAACAGGACTTGGCCAATTGGTCAGTGCCATTGAAAATCCCATAACAGCCCATTACAATCATATTCCGTTTTTTCCCCTGGCCACCGTGGAATTCCATTCCGGAAAACTGATTTACGGTACCATAGAAGGCAAAAAGACCGTTGTGATGGAAGGTCGTTTCCATATCTATGAAGGCTATAATTTTGTTGATGTTACCTATCCCATTCGCATAATGCACAGACTTGGGGTACAGCGATTATTCGTATCAAACGCAGCTGGTGCCGTTAACCTCGACTTTAAAAAGGGCGACATTATGCTAATAGAAGACCATATAAACCTGTTGGGAGGTTCCCCATTGGCATTCGGTAATGTTGCAGAATTCGGTGACCGATTTGTAGACATGAGCGAGCCTTATGATCTAGAAATGCGCAATAAAATTAGTGCCATAGCGAAGCGCAAGAACATAAGATTAAAAAAAGGGGTTTATGCAGCAGTTATTGGTCCTCAATTGGAAACCAAAGCCGAATACCGAATGATGAAGGTCATTGGTGCCGATGCAGTAGGTATGAGTACGATACCAGAAGTAATTGTTGCCAATCATTTACGACTACCCATCGTAGCCGTTTCTGTCTTGACCGATGAATGCGACCCAGATAATCTTAAACCCGTTGATATTCAAGAGATATTAAAAGTAGCCAGCGAAACGGAACCCAAAATGATTGAATTATTCACAGAATTAATAAAAGAACTATGAGTTACTTGGAAGCAACGAACAATTTGTACAAGGAAGCTGCTTTAACCCCTGATATAGGTTTATGCTGTACTACAAATCCGATATGGCAGTTTCCGGGATTGTCAATTCCAAAAATCATGCAGGAGATGAATTATGGATGTGGCAGCACGGTATCGGCCCAAGATTTGGTTAACAACCCCAAGGTTTTGTACGTTGGTGTTGGCGGTGGAATGGAGCTTCTTCAATTCTCTTATTTTTCCCGTCAAAAGGGGGGAGTTACCGGTGTAGACATAGTTGATGAAATGTTGGAAGCCTCGAGACAGAATTTTAAGATTGCCGAAATTGAAAACGATTGGTTTAAAAGCGAATTTGTGAATCTTGTAAAAGGGGATGCCTTAAATCTGCCCATTGAAGATGAAAGCATTGATGTTGCGGCCCAAAATTGTCTTTTTAATATATTCAAGGCTGAAGATTTAAAAAAAGCTATTGGTGAAATGTACCGTGTTCTTAAACCACATGGCCGTCTGGTCATGAGCGATCCAACTTGCGAACAACCTATGAACGATGAACTACGCAATGACGACAGGCTTCGCGCACTTTGTTTAAGTGGTAGCATCCCTATTAATGACTATATAACAGCGCTGACCGATGCCGGTTTTGGTACCATCGAGATAAGGGCGAGAAAGTCGTATAGGGTACTATCACCAAATCATTTCCCTACTGAAGAATTGATCTTTATCGAATCTATTGAGATCGCTGCGATCAAAGATCCAATGCCAGAGGATGGTCCTTGTGTTTTCACAGGCAAAACTGCTATTTATTACGGAGATGAAGCCTCCTTTGATGATAACGCCGGTCATGTACTTTTACAGAACCAACCTTTAGCAGTTTGCGATAAGACTGCAGCTAATTTAGCGAAGACCAGTGACCAAATTCATGTCAGCGAAAGTACTTGGCATTATAATGGTGGCGGTTGCTGTTGATTTATGATGTAAGGTTTCAAGCTATTCAAGAACTAATGGAATATGCCATATAATTAATTAGGGGAATGATTAAAATACAATGTATCAGTATCATAGTCTTACCTTTTTTCCTGCTGAATTGTTTTGGCCAGAATCCAGTAGATCAACATTTTAAAAATAGTGTAGAGACCCTTGACCATACTTTGTGGGACATGTTGTTAAAAAAGCATGTGGATGACGCTGGAAATTTGGATTACAAGGCTTTTCAGAGTAATTCCATTAAGCTAAAAGACTACCTTGATTACCTCGCTAAAAATCCGATTTCGGCTACAGCCAGTAAGGAGGAGCGTTTAGCCTATTACATCAACCTTTACAATGCCGGTACCGTACAATTGATCTTGGAGAACTACCCGCTTGAAAGTATTAAGGACATCTTTAGACCATGGGGAAAGGATAGGGTGAAGATTGGGGATTATACCTATTCCCTGGGTGAAATTGAACATGATGTGCTACGAAAAATGAATGAGCCGCGAATCCATTTTGCAATTAATTGTGCTTCTTTCTCATGTCCGAAATTATTGAATGAGGCATTTACGGCTTCGAACGTGGAGCAACTATTGGATAAGGCCACGTACGATTTTATAAATGACCCATCGAAAAACATACTTTCCCATAATGCTATCGAATTATCGAAAATATTCAAGTGGTACAAAGGGGATTTTACCGAGGGGAATACCTTGATTGATTATTTGAATAAATATTCTGATATTGATATTTCCAATGATTCAGAGATCCATTATCTAACCTACGACTGGCGTTTGAATGAAAAAAGATAATCTGACAATAAGCATAATCATTCCGGTTTTGAATGAGGAAGCCCATATAGGCAAACTCATCGCTTATATATGTGAAAATAGTACCTCGGGCAATATCTCCGAGATCTTGGTTGTTGATGGCGGTAGTATCGATAATACAGTTTCCGTTGTCAAAAGTGCTCGCGCAAGTGTAACAATGCTTCATTC
>JAHHKH010000399.1 GCA_018679695.1 Maribacter sp. | reverse complement strand
GAATATTATTATAATTTTAATCCTTTTAAATCTATGAGTGTAAAAAATTCATTGGCCTTTGGGGTTGATATTGAAACTGGTGGACACATATTCCAACTTATTTTATCAAACTCGGTTTCAATGCTTGAAAAAGGGTTTATTGCCGAAAATACAGGTGGATTTTTTAACGGGGATATTCATTTTGGTTTTAATATTTCAAGGGCGTTTCAAGTAAAAAAAACCAATTGAAAAGCTAGTTAGTAGTGTTTTTTTGAATGTTTAGGTTCCCCGTCTCTCGGGCTAAAGGGAGAAATTGCTATGAAAGACATGAGCTCTTCTGCTACAGAAGGGCTTTTGTTGTTTCAATCAGAAATGATTAAAGGTCAATTTTAGAACTCGTAGGTGATACCTACGCCAAGCAATTGTTTAAATTGCAGCTTGGGTTTACCAGGGTCGGTGACTATACCGTTGGCATCGACCTGTCGATTAAATAAAATGTCATCATCATAAATAAAGTGTGTTCCAATATTGGTGGTGATGTATTTATTGACCTTCATATCAAGGTTTAATTCCCAGTCGATGTCCACATTTCCAAAACTTGATAGATAATCGGTGTATAGACTTATATCACTTCGTAAACCTATATTTTTGGCAATTTGGGTTTCCCATATATTCGTTATTAGAAATCCAAGCTCAATAAAATGGTTTTTCCCCGGTTGAACCACATTTCCGTTCGTGTCAAGTATTGCCTTTTTAACACCAAAAGCCCCTTTGTTGGCCAATTCCTGATCTAATACGAAGGTTGCCTTTTGGGTTAGCGGTGAAATATAAAGATTGAATTTTTGGTCCTCGGCGATATAGGAGGTACCAGCTCCTAGGAAGAAATATCCAGGAGCCATAAATCTAGAAATCGGAGTACTGCGATCAGGGTATTTATAGCCATTCGTAAATTGGGTATTGAAATTGGCCTTGACCGAATAGTACCAATTACTGATTGTATCCCTTCTATAGCCAAAAGTTGAACCCAACCGGATGGCATCATCTGTTTTACGGAGTTTTTGTCCTTCTTGGGCATTTATGCCGTATCGCAACTGTAAATAATTATCCCATTGAACATAACGGAATTTGTAGTTGCGTTCAAATCTTGTATTTCCAAGGGCAGAAACCGAATTATTTCCACCAGCATTCCAATTCACAAAGGCCACTTCGCTCAAATTTATCCCTAGACGGTTCATTTTTGTCCAGAAAGAGGGCACCCTGAATTTCTTGGATTTTTTGAGTAATGGTTTGGTTCTATTAAACGATATTCGCGGGTTGGTCAAATTTACCCCCCTTGGAATATATGCTATTTTCTCAAGGGGGCGACGTATCACTACCGTATCAATAACAGTAGTGTCAATGACTATTGCGTCGACCTGATTTGAAGGTGGAATTGAATCCTGGGCCTTAATCGTATTAAAGCAAATGAAAAGAAGGAATATTCCAAAGGATTCCTTTAAGATTCTAATATGCATTGATGATTTTGTTGATATGTCTTTTGATTGATTTGGCATCTATCCCGACCAATTCATGAAGTTCTTCAATTGTTCCATGTTCAACAAAGTTGTCTTCAATTCCAAGTACTTCGATGGGAGTCTTGTATGCATTCTCATTGGCAAACTCCAAAATGGCACTTCCGAACCCTCCTGTTTTACATCCATCCTCAACCGTAATTATATGCTTGTAATGATCGAATATTAGTCTAAGTTGGTTGTGATCCAAAGGTTTAATGAACCGCATATTATAATGTCCAACTTGTTCAGGCCGATCCAAATCGTCGATAACGCTCTTTACTGTGTTGCCTATATGACCTATTGTCAGCACGGCAATAGTAGTACCCTTTTTTAATTCCTGTGAAATTCCAAGTTCAATTTTATCAAATGGCAATTGCCAATTGGCAATAACGCCTCGTCCTCTGGGGTATCTTATTGCTATCGGATGATCGAGTCCTAATTGTGCGGTATACATGATATTTCGAAGTTCAACTTCATTCATGGGCGCAAAAATAATCAAATTGGGTATGCACCTTAAGTAGGCAATATCAAAAACCCCATGATGGGTTGGCCCATCCTGTCCTACCAATCCTGCTCGATCAAGACAAAAAATTATGGGTAGGTTCTGTAAAGCTACATCATGTATGATCTGATCATACGCCCTTTGAAGGAATGTTGAATAGATATTACAAAAAGGAATCAATCCTTCAGTGGCCATGCCTGCTGCAAGGGTAACCGCATGTTGTTCGGCGATACCAACATCAAAAGCCCTTTCAGGAATTTCATCCATCATAAATCGCAAGGAACTACCTGTAGGCATGGCCGGGGTAATACCAACTATGCTTTTATTCTTTTTCGCCAATTCAACCAAGGTATGCCCAAATACATCCTGATATTTAGATGGCAAAGCTGAGTCTGTTTTACTTTGAAGTTCACCAGTATGCTTATTGAATTTACCAGGGGCATGATAGGCTACCTGATTTTCCTCTGCCTTTCTAAGCCCTTTGCCTTTCGTTGTTATGATGTGTAGGAGTTTAGGGCCGGGTATTTTCTTAAGGCGATTCAATTCGCTGATCAAGGAATTCAGGTCATGCCCATCTATTGGCCCGGAATAATCCAGATTAAGACATTCAAAGATGTTTTCATCTTTGGCAGTACCTTTTTTTACATTGGTCAAATACTTCTTTAATGCACCGACACTTGGATCTATTCCTATGGTGTTATCGTTGAGGATAACCAATAGGTTTGCATCTGCAACCCCTGCGTGGTTTAAACCTTCAAAGGCCATACCACTGGCGATTGATGCATCACCGATCACCGCGATGTGGTTTCTTTGCCTATCCCCTTTTAATTGGGCCGCAATGGCCATTCCTAAAACAGCTGAAATTGAAGTTGAACTATGCCCCGTACCAAAGGCATCGTATTCGCTTTCTTTCCTGTTTGGAAATCCACTTACACCGTTTAATTGACGATTGGTTTCAAAGATATCTTTCCTTCCGGTCAATATTTTATGACCATAGGCCTGATGGCCTACATCCCAGATAAGTTTGTCTTTTGGCGTATTGAAAACGTAGTGCAGGGCAATGGTCAATTCAACGACCCCTAAACTAGCTCCTAAATGCCCTTCTTTTACTGCGACAATGTCAATGATGAAATCGCGTAGTTCTTGGGCAAGATGTGGTAGTTCTTCAATGGAAAGCTTTCGAATATCTTTCGGAAAATCTGTATGTTCAAGAAGTGATGTCAAATTAGATTGTTAAGCTGCAAAAATAGGCCTTTTAATAGAGATGACAATTCATCATAATACCACTAAATTCGTATTTTTGACACTATGGTTTTACCTTTTGATGACACCTATTATATGAAGAAGGCCTTACAAGAGGCAGAAGCGGCTTTTGATAAAGGTGAGGTGCCCATTGGCGCCATTATTGTCGTAAATGATAGAATTATTGCAAGAGCCCATAATTTAACAGAACAGCTAAATGATGTAACGGCGCATGCCGAAATGCAGGCTATTACGGCCGCTGCAAATTTTCTTGGGGGTAAGTACCTACAGAATTGCACGATGTATATTACATTGGAACCTTGTCAAATGTGTGCCGGTGCGTTGTACTGGAGCCAGATATCAAAAATAGTGTATGCTGCCAAAGACCCGGAAAGGGGGTGTGGTGCTATGGGAACAAAACTACACCCGAAAACAGAAATAATGGGTGGGATAATGGAAAATGAGGCATCCGAGTTGTTGAAACGGTTCTTTATTGAGAAAAGAAATCTAAATTAAACTACTTGTTATACTAAAAAACCCCAACGGATTCGTTGGGGTTTTGATACCATTAAGAATACACTATTTTAACTGATTACCTGCACTTGGGCCGCAACCATTCCTTTTCTTCCTTCTTCCTCTACGTATTCTACTTTGTCACCCTCGTTTATCTCAACACCATTCAAAGCTGTTGCATGAACAAAGATGTCGCTTCCCGTCTCGTCGTTGGTAATGAATCCGTATCCTTTGGACTCATTGAAAAATTTCACTGTACCTGTCATTACAATAAATATTAAATAATAGATGTTTAGAACACTAATTTATAATTTTTATGGCAGATCTCTACAATATGGATGCGAATTCTTATAATAATCATTTATTTTCAGGCTTTTCACTATCCTCACCCCGCATTTTACGAATGTTTTTCTCGGTCAACATGTAGTCATTCATCTTTTTCCCCTTACTTTCCTTATAAAGGAATAAAGGCATTGCCACTAGAAAAAGACCTGCGGTACCAAAACCAATATATTTATTGGCAAGCGCCATTTCCTCTTCCTGAATGCTAAAGCCATAAATAATTGCAATAACCGATACGAGTACTATAAGACCTATGATGTATTTCATGTGTTTGTTTTCTATTGCTTTTAGCGGTCACATGTAACCCCTGCCTGCCGGCAGGCAGGTTTAATGATTGTAATAATTATTACCATACAGGTTAAAAATTATTCCAATCATGTCGGTTTCATTTTGTAAAATTAATCAACTTTCTGCGATAGGCTGTTAAGAGTTTGGATTTGGAAACAAAACCCAAATACTTTCCGTCCTTGATAACAGGGAGGTTCCAGGCACCAC
>JAHHKH010000234.1 GCA_018679695.1 Maribacter sp. | reverse complement strand
GTTTTTCACCCCCTGTACCCCATTCCATTGTGGTAAAGTTAATCATTGATACACTTTTACCCAGTCTATAATCATATTTACCGGTAAATCCTTCGGATCGACCTCCCCTACCCATGAACCTCCCAATTGCTGGTCTATCAATACATAAAAGGGTTGGTCAAAGGGCCATTGTGATGCATCAACTCCCTTGACTTTAGGGTAGGTATAGGATTCTTTTCCGTTTAAGGTATATACCAATTTATCTGGGTACCATTCCAACCCAAAAGTATTGAACCGTTCCACATCACATTTGACCGTGGTGTAATAGGACGGGTTCTTTTTCTGTTTGAGTTCCAAGGTATAATAGGAATGGGTGGTTTGATAAATGATGGAATCATAGTTCAAATGCTCCAGAATATCGATCTCCCCATTTCTAGGATACGCACCATATTTTTCTTGCTCTGAAAGCATCCATATAGCCGGCCAAGCACCTTGGGCACTTTCAAGTTTTGCCCTTATTTCTATTTTTCCAAATTGAAAAGCAAATTTTCCTTTGGTGTATATCCCGCCCGTAAGAAATGGTCTTGGATCTCTTAATGTATCGTAATTGTTGATTCCTCTTAGGTAGAGCTTACCATCACGAATGGCATAACATTCAGGGTCGCTGGTCATGTAATTGCCCCAATCGGCATTATTGGGCGGAATGCGGGTCCATTTGGTGGTATCCAATGCCGTTGATTCAAAATCATCTTGCCAAACCAATTTCCAATCTTTATGAGCTCTATTTTCTTTTTGCACATAAATGGTTCGACCAGATGTATTAGTGAATGATCCCTTACATCCGGCAAAGACTATTAATAGTATTCCCCATATGATATTTTTGTTCATACAATACATTTTATTGACACGGCCTATTTAATCACATACCAAGTATAGCCATTAGCAGGAATATTCACCTTTATCCTCATCTTATATTCACGGTCCAAGTTTAATTTCACTGGGTTCATTGCTCTTTCAGAAATTAGTACCTCATTATCCAGTCCCGTAAAATACATGGGTAAATTTATTTCTTCTTCCATCGGATTCGAAGTGGGGTTGAAAAGCATTACCAATGCTTTTTCCTCTAAATTGGGATTCACATGCATAAATCCGTCCCAGGACCTACCATCGGGCCGTCGTAAATGTATGATATCCGAATTCAATATCTCACGATACTTTTTATAGTGGGAAATTTGATCAATGACTAGTTTTTTGGTCACCTCGGTATCAAACAGTCGTGGGCCACGATAACAGGCCTGTACTCCAGAACCATAGTTCTGTACCATATGGGCCTTGTACGCATCTAAATGGTCATTCAACGGTTCCAAGGTGGCTTCGGCACCTCCGCCATGATATTCGGTCAAGGGTACGAAGGTCCAAGCCATTGAGGGTGTTTTCTCCCAGGTACCATCATAAATATTCTGCCTACCCAACATAATCTGCTGCGCCCTGGGCAAGGACCAATTGACCTCGCGATAACCAATACCACATTTGTTAGAACCCTGTAAGTAATAAAAGTCGGGTGCATTCAAATAAATATCATTCTCTTTTAACCAGTGGTAAAAGTCTTTGGTCATATTCCATTGTACCCATTGTGAATCTTCATAACCCTTATGGTATTTGTGGGTCGTTGACGCGCAATAATCCCCTGGATACGGTCCATCATGCTCCAAGAGGTCAAATCCTGTTCTTTCGAGGAAATACTTTATCCTTTCAAGATACGAATGACCCCATTCCGAAGCTAAACAAGGAGCATTCCCGAACTTAGCACCACCGGGCTTTCCTGTTTCCTTATCGATCACATCAACCGTATCACTTATTTTTCGACTAGAGAACAGGGAATACCCTCCTAGTTCTATGCCTCTTTTATGTGCATAATCGGCCAATTGCTTGAATTTTTTGATGTTGCCTTCCGAATTGTCTTCCATATTGAGGCCACTGCCAAAACTCAATATCACCATTTCATATCCCGTCGCTTCACATTGGTCTATCGCTGTTTTAACTTCTTTGGGGTCCGTGGTTGTCAAATGCATAAAAATGGGATTCTCAGTAGACCATGGAGCCAATAATCGATACATTTTCCTGACTGCCAAGGAGGTTCTTTCTCGATCCGTATTATCCTGCAACAATTCATAGGTATGAAAACTTTCAAATATGGAATTGGGTTCAAGGACTTCATTGGGACCAACCAGCAGTTTACTTTCCAAAAGACATTCGGTTTGCATCAACCAATTTACCTGGGAGGTATATTCCGGATCAGGTTCCCAAAAAATTGAAGTTTCCGATTCACCGGAAGTAAATCCACCAAAAGAATAATCACTTTCGACATGCAAATTGGGTCGGCGCCACCTTTTGGCCGTTTCAACAAAATTCTCAGCCTCCGGAAAAGCCAATATCTCGTTTTTAAAACCTGTAATCCGTATCGCATTATTTGAAGAGTTCTCAATGGTTATCCATTTGGCTATCAAGGGCAAACCATCGTAAATCTCATAATGCACCTTGACTATTACACCCGTAAGTTCAACTGCTTCATGGATAAATTTAATAATCAATTCCTTACCTTTTGGGGTAACATTTGTCGCTGTGTTGAAACGTTTATTGGCATTCCATTTCAGTTTTGGTTTAATTTCAGATACCTCATGCTCAACATATTGGAATGCATTCCCATCGGAGGTTAAGTCATTTATCCATTCTTCCAAAAAATACCCATGCTCTTTTAGCCCTATTAATCCTCCTACTGCATATGTTTTGCCATTTATTGAAACCTCAGCTTCTGGTTTTATACTTCTTAAAAGAGACTCGCTTGTTGTTAGGTTCTTAAATTCTATGGTTGTCGCATTGGGTGTAATTCTTATCGTGCGATTAACAAGTCCATTATCCATTAAAATAGCATTGCCTTTTTGCACTACCGATGCGGTAAAACCTGAATTGTCCAATAACCAATCCTTTTGTTCATTAGCTAGCTGTGGAAATACGTTATTACCCACTAATAATAGTATCGAAATCACCTTAACATAATACTTCTTCATTTCTGTAGTTGCTTGGTTTTACAATAACAAAAGAGGATATTCCACTTCTTTCCCTGTGGCCTTATCAATGGGCATTTGTGCCTTAACGGTTATTAAATAATTGGTCAAAATACTAGCCAATTCCCTTACTTTTTCCTGCTGATCATCTACCAAATTCTTGGTCTCCCCGATATCCAATCGTAGATTGTACAGTTCCATTCGCCGGTCTTGGTGAAAATAAATGAACTTCCAATCGCCCTTTCGCACTGCGCTAGAAGCACCAATGCCAGGACCTTCTGGACCCCATTCGTTGGGGTAATGCCAAAATAAGGGGCGTTCTCCGGTACCCGCTTTATCTTCCTCTTTCAGTACCGGAACAAAACTTTGGCCGTCAATGGCTTGCACAGTTTCCACTACTTCTATTCCTGCCATTTCAAGAATCGTGGGGTAGAAATCCTCAATAATCACCTGTGCTTCGGAAATGGTATTCGGAGCTACTTTACCCGGCCATTTTACCAACATGGGTTCCCGAATCCCCCCTTCATATACAGAACCTTTGCCACTTGCCAATGGTTTATTATGGATATGCTTTTCACCTCCTCTGGCCACTGCACTCAGACCTCCGTTGTCTGACATGAACAAAATAATCGTATTCCCGGCTATTTTTTTCTCCTCCAAATAATCCATGATGTCCCCGAGGCTTTTATCCATTCCTTCGATCATCGAAGCGTATTTCGCCTCGGTGGAATCCATCCCTTTTTCAAAATATTTTTGCACAAAACGATTATCGGACATAATTGGCGTATGCACTGCATAATGCGACATGTACAAGAAAAAAGGTTGCTGGGTTGCCACAACGGTATCCAATGATTTCAAAGCCTCTAAAGTGATCGCCTCTGACAAATGAATATTCTTACCATGGTATTTTTCCAATCCAGGAACTGCCCAAATCTCTTTACCTTCTATCCCATTACCAAAATTCTCGGTTCCCAGATAACTTTCAGGTGCACCAGCGGCATGGCCGGCAATATTCACATCGAATCCCAAGTTCAAAGGATTTTCTCCAGGAGTATCCAATGCCCCTAAATGAGCCTTCCCGGAATGTACGGTATAATAACCTGCTTCATGCAGAACTTGTGGCAATGCAGTTGCATGAACCGCTTTTGGAAATCCAGCAACCGGACTCAGGCCATTTACATTCCATAGCGGAAATTTTAATATGGGATGGTTTTTTTCCATAGGTTGGATGCTGTCTTTCCTAAGGGTCCAGTTCGTCACCCGATGTCTGGCAGCATTCATCCCGGTCATAAGGCTTATACGTGTGGGAGAACAAACGGCAGTTGCATAGGCTTGGGTGAATTTAATTCCATCCGATGCCAGACGCTCCATATTCGGGGTTTGATAAATTTCATTAAACGGTGTCTTCTTATACCAAAAGGGCACCGAAGTATCTTGCCAGCCCATATCATCTACCATAAAAAGGACGATATTAGGTTTTGGATCAGGTATTTCCTCGGGTTCACAGGCACCTAATCCCAACATAAGGATCCCGATTAGTAAAAAGCTACAGATCTTCATTTTCAAATGCCCTTAAAACAGGTTTGCCCCTCCAGAATTCTGGTGCCTTCACACCCAATATATAGGCAATAGTCGCGGCAGTATCATAGGTTACTATGCAATCATCCAAATTTCCTTTGGCAATTACATTTTTACCGTAGATTATCCAGGGAATTTCAACCTCTAACAAAGTTTTACCACCATGCCCTTTTTCGATACCGCCGTGATCCGAACTGAAAATGATAATAGCATCCTCCATCATTCCGTTATCTTCCAAGGCTTTCAATAAATTCCCGACCAAACCATCTATTTTCTCAACAGCTTCATAATAGTCAGGTGTATCATGGCCAACTTCATGTCCTGCCCCATCGGGCTCGTCAAAATGAATGAAAGTCAATGCTGGTTCTTCTTTAGTCAGGAATTCGAGTGCCCTTACCAATGTCGCTTCATCGGTTTTACCATTATAATCAAGGTCAACCATATTCTTCTCGAATAAATACCCAATGCCCTCCCATTTGTAGGCAACTCCCTTTTTCGCTTTAGGCATTTGTTCGTCTATTAAACTGAATATTGTTGGATAAATATTGCCTTTGCCTATGAATCTGGAGGGCAGTTCAGGTGTTTTACTGCCCCACTCGGTATATCCATGCAGTTCCGGTCCGGATCCCATTAACATCGAGGCCCAATTAACCGCACTTGAAGATGGCAATACCGCCCTAGCCTTAAGCGAATATGCCCCTTCCTGCATCATTTTTCTTAAATTGGGTACTTTGGCCTTTTTAAAGGCATAAGCCCCAAAACCATCGGAGCCGACTAGAATTACATGCTTAGCGATTTGTTGTGCCTGGTCTTTGTTTTTAGCGGAATCGCATGTCACGAAAAGCACAAAAACCTGCACTATTGCTATCCACAAAATTGATTTAATCCGATTTGCCATTTCCCAATTCTTAAAATCAATTACTTTCAATCACTGCCCCATCCTCCCGATACAAATCGATTTTTCCATCCAAAAGAACGGCAAGAACAGTCATTTGTTCATCCAATACATGCTCAGGGATCTTGACATAGGTGATACCGGGATAATGGCTCCAATATACCTTACCCACAACCTGATGGGCCAATTTTGTACCTTGACCAACCACCCAAATGCGATTGATCTTATTCTTTAATCCACGCAGTACAACTTCACCCTTAGGATCTCCTTTTACAAACAGGTATAATAGGCTGTGATCCTTGGATAAGGTCGTTGGACCATAAAAATGCTCTTTTGGAATACCGGCAACAGTCCCATAAATGGCTTCCCTATGTTTGTTGGTCCACCTTCCCAATCCTTTTAAAATTTGTACCTGTTCCTCGGGAATACTTCCATCAGCTTTTGGACCAATATCCAAAAGCAGATTTCCTCCATTTGAGATTACATCAGCAAAAATCCCTATAATCTGGTTGGTGGTCTTGTATTCATGGTCGTTCTTTTGATAGCCCCATGAATCGTTCATGGTCATGCATAATTCCCAGTAGTTACTTTTAGGTCTTGTTATCGGCATTCCTTGTTCCGGTGTTGCATAGTCCCCTTGTTCCTTCAGTCTTGAGTTCAGTATCGTTTTCTGATTTTTATCAAGTAATAACTGCCTGACCTTCGGCGCCTGCCATTCCTCAGAACTGTGCTCCCAATCGCCATCAAACCAATACAGGTCGGGATTATAATTTTCCGAGAGTTCATTTAATTGACCTTGGTAATATTTCAAAAACCGATTCCATCGCTCCGGTTCCTTCTTAATATCATACCGTAATGAATCCCTTGTGAAATGGGTGTAATCAGGATACGACCAATCGGGAAGCGAATAGTAAATTCCTACCTTCAAATCATTTTTCCTGAGGGCATTGACGAAAGGGGTCAGTACATCCTTTTTAGCGGCCGAACCTTTTACTGCATTCAAATCCCCGAACTTCGTATCCCATAATGCAAAACCATCGTGATGTTTTGAAGTGATGACCGAATATTTTGCACCACTCTCCTTAATTAATTGCGCCCAATTATCCGGATCGTATTTCTTGGCCGTAAAACCTTTGGTTTGTTTTAGGTAATCTTCATGCGAAATGTAACCGTTAAAAAAGGACCAGGATTCATCGATACCATCAACAGCGTACAATCCCCAATGAATGAAGATTCCGAGCTTGGCATCCTTGAACCATTGCATTTTAGCCTTTTCATTAACTGTTGAATCCTCAATTTGCGAATGCAATCCACAAGTAATCATTACTGCAATGGCAACAAGAAGACTTTTTATCATGGTATTATATTTTATTCGCGTCATTGTCTATTCAGATTTCCATTTAAATATATTCTTTTATTTTCCGGCAATTCAACCTCGACCTCAATTGCACCATACTTTAGTTTTACGGTTGCCCTTTGCAATGCCGTTAGACCCAATTGGATCAATTTTCCATCTTCCCATTCGATATCAACCTCAATATTGCCTCGGGCCTTTAAGCCCGATATTTTCCCATTCTTCCAGCCGGCTGGCAGTGCTGGTAAAACCCGAATAAATTCTTCGTGGGACTGTAACAAAAGTTCGGCAACACCCGCAGTATAGCCAAAATTTCCATCAATTTGAAATGGCGGATGCTCATCGAATAAATTATCGGCAATGGAAATCTGAAAAAACTTTTGAATATTCTCCTCTGCAGCTTTGGCATTGAGCAAACGGGCATTCATATTGATCATCCATGCCCGGCTCCAGCCTGTACCGGCCCCACCATGCTCCAAGCGATAATCGATGGTCCTTTGGGCGGCCCTAAACGCATTTTCGTTGTGCTCAACAATCTCATCCCCAGGATGCAATGCATATAAATGGGACATGTGCCTATGGCCTTTTTCGGGTTCCTCATAAGGTTCATTCCATTCCAAAATACGCCCATCTGTACCAATAAGCACCCCTGGGTGTAAATTTTTCCTTTTTTCGGCTACTTCTTTTGTAAACGCATCATTAATCCCCAGCAGTTTAGCGGCCTCCAATACATTATCAAAGACCTCACCTATGATCTGATGCCCCATGGCACTGCCATAGGATACGGCTGCTGAATTACCATTGGGTGCGATATACGAATTTTCGGGAGAGGTCTCTGGAGCTGAAACCCACATATCTGCTTTATCATCCCAAACCAACCAATCCAAATAAAATTCCGAAATGGCCTTTAAGGTAGGAAAAGCCCTATTCCTTAAAAAAGCCTCATCCCCGGTGAATCTATAATGCTCCCAATAGTGTTGGGCACACCAACCCCCTCCATGGATCCAAGAGCCCCAATAAGCCCGCTCAGCCCTCATAAAAGGAGTGGCCCATAAATCGCTTGCATGGTGGGCCATTGTACCCCTAGCAATACCGTATTGCTTTAAGGCAGTAGTTTTTCCGCGTTCCAATACCCGATCAACATAGTCGAAAAATGGTTGGTGCAATTCACTTAAATTAGTCACCTCAGCAGGCCAATAATTCATCTGCAAATTAATGTTCAGGTGATAATCCGCGTTCCAAGGGGCTTCGATATGCTCGTTCCAAATACCCTGTAAATTGGCTGGATTCGTTCCTGGTCTTGAGCAGGAAATCAATAAATACCGACCAAATTGAAAGAGTTTGGTCGCCAAATCAGGGTCATTCAATCCTTCTTTCATACGCAACAATCGGGCATCAATGGGCAGGCTGTCCAGCTCCTTTCCTTCCAAATCAAAATCCACTCTTTGATATAGTTCTTGATAGTCCTTTTTATGTGCCATTAACAACTTTTCGAAGGATTTTTCAGTCACTTTGATCAAAGTCTCACTATTCTTTGATTCATAATCTTCGCCATGGTAAAAAGAAGTATTCGCCACCAGATATAGGGTTGCTTTCTTTACACCCTTAAGTTTCAGTTTGCCATTTTCTGCTTTCACAGTACCTGATTCGTTCTTGACTTTTAAACGTGTTTCAAATTTTACCCCATAATCCAGTACAAAGGGAGCAGAGAACTTTTTACCCCCGAATTGGGTAGCATGACCTTTCATACTTATTTCAGTTGCTGAAGGATTGGTCATTGTCACTGTCTGATGGCCATGGTCTTTGGGTCGATCCAATCGAGCCTCAAAGTTCATTCCATTTGGTGCAGTAGTACTCAATTCAATGACAATGACATCATCTGGATGGGAGGCAAATACTTTTTGGGCATAATCATGACCCCTGATAGTGTAGTTTACAGAAACCAACGCATCATCAAGACTCAAGCTT
>JAHHKH010000389.1 GCA_018679695.1 Maribacter sp. | reverse complement strand
ATAAAACATTGTAAATTTATGGTATGCTTCAACGCTATTTATTTCTTCTATTACTTGTCGTTACGTCAGCACGATTATTCTCCCAACGTCAAGATAAAGTAGATTTTACAAAAGCCAAAGTCTCCATCCTAGTAAATCCCGATTCAAGTGAAATCACGGGAAAGGTCACCTATGCATTCGAAGTTTTAGCAAACGTTGATTCCGTGTTCCTAGATGCACGTAACATTGATTTTTTTTCCGTTAAGCTGAACAAAAAAAAGATTAAGTACAACAATAACAAACGGACCATAACCCTTTATAAAAGACTAAAAAAGGGAAGAAACTATTTAGTACTACTTGATTTTAAGGCGAAGCCAAAACAAGCGGTCTACTGGTTGGGTTTTGATGATAATACTGATGGAAATGAACAGATTTGGACTCAGGGCCAGGGCAAATACACCAGCCATTGGTTGCCCAGTTTCGATGATATGGAGGAAAAGGTCGAGTTTGATCTTGACATCACATTCGACGATACCCATACAGTTATTGCCAATGGAAAACTTCAAAATGTAAAGGAGACCGACGGTCTTAAAACCTGGTCATTCGACATGGTGGGCCCTATGAGTAGCTATCTCTCGGCATTTGCCATTGGTGACTATGACAAACAGGAAATCATCTCGACCAGTGGATTTCCCATAGAGAACTACTATTACCCTCAAGACAGTTTAAAGGCAGAACCCACTTATCGCTATACCAAGGAGATATTCGATTTCATGGAAAAGGAAATAGGGGTTCCTTATCCATGGCAGAACTATAAACAGGTTCCGGTCAAGGACTTTTTGTATGCGGGCATGGAGAACACGGGGGCCACCATTTTCTCAGATGCCTTTGTAATTGATTCCGTTGCCTTTGTTGACAAAAACTATGTAAATGTGAATGCCCATGAATTGGCCCATCAATGGTTCGGGAACCTGGTCACCGAAAAAGACGGGAAACATCATTGGCTTCATGAGGGTTTCGCGACCTATTATGCCTATTTGGCCGAAAAAGAAATCTATGGTAATGGCTATTTCCAATGGAAGCTTTATGATACAGCCATACAGTTGCGGAAATTAGCCAAAGACGGAAAAGGGGAGGCCCTGACCAATCCTAAAGCTAGTAGTCTTACTTTTTATGAAAAAGGAGCGTGGGCCCTAGTTATATTACGAAATCAAATAGGGGAAGTTGCTTTTAAGCAAGGAATAAAGAACTACTTGGAAAAATATGAGTTTAAAAATGTGACAATTGAAAATTTTTTGGATGAGATGGAGGCGACAAGTGGAAAATCCCTCAGTCAATTTAGAAGACTCTGGTTAGAGTCACCCGATTTTCTTTTCGAAAAGGCCAAGGAACACTTAATGGTCAGTTCTACTTCTGTTGCCGCTTTTTTAAATTTAAAATGGGAGCTTACAACAAGCCTTGAGGATAAAGGCAGTATCATTCAAAAGTATTGGGAACAAGCCACGGACGATGAACTCAAGGCACGGATAATAATAAATTACCATAAATCATTATCGCCCGAACTGATCGGGAATGCCTTTAGAAGTGAGTCGATCAAAATACGACGGGAATTGGCTCTGGGATATGAAAAAGTTCCTTTGGAACTCAAAACAGCATATGAGTCCCTTTTGAATGATAAGAGCTATGTCACCCTTGAAAATGCCTTATACCGGCTTTGGATTTCATTTCCACAGGATAGGGCAGGCTATTTGGAGAAAACAAAAGGGATCATAGGTTTACCCAATAGGAATGTGCGATTACTTTGGTTACTACTGGCAACACTAACCAATAACTACGATAATGATCTGAAAGAGCGTTATCTTTCAGAGTTATATGGCTATACCTCACCGCAGTATGCCATGGAGATCCGGCGTGGCGCTTTTGGGTTGATTGGGGAGGTGTTCAAGTATTCAGACCAAAATATCAAGGATTTAATCAATGCTACGGTGCACCATTCTTGGCAATTCCGTAATTATGCCAGGGATTTACTTGAATCCCTTCTAAAGGATGATGACCAAAGAAAACGCATCATAAACCTTTCAAAACAACTAAAAGATAACGAACTTCGTTACATTAACAGTAAATTGAATCTGCAATGAGAGCAATGGTCATATCAGGAGGTGGGAGCAAAGGAGCCTTTGCTGGTGGCGTTGCGGAATATTTGATGCAAGGACTCAATTACAATTATGATCTGTTTTTGGGAACCTCGACCGGCAGTTTGTTGATTTCCCATCTGGCACTTCAAAAAATTGAAAAAATAAAAGAAGTTTACACCTCAGTAAACCAAGAAAGTATATTCAGTAACTGTCCTTTTGTGATTCAGAAAAAACATGGGGTAGAAAGCATAGCGATAGCGCATTGGAATGTACTTAAGAATTTTTATCGTGGCAGCAAGACCTTTGGGGAGAGTAAGAATCTTTTAAAACTTATTCGAAACACCTTGACCGAGGAGGAGTTCAATACCTTGAAGGGTGGACCTAAGGATATTGTAGTGACGGTTTCGAATCTTTCCTTGAACCATGTTGAGTATAAATCAATCAATGATTTTACCTATGATGAATTCTGTGAATGGATTTGGATTTCATGTAACTATACACCCTTTATGAGTTTGGTCAAGAAGAATGGCTGCGAGTATGCAGATGGAGGCTTGGGTTCTATGGTTCCCATTGAAGAAGCAATCAAAAGGGGTGCAACAGAAATCGATGCTATAATCCTACAGACCGAAACAACCCTTTTTAATAGAATGCCCTCAAAGAATGCTTTCGCGCTTTTGACCGCAATGTTCGCTTTTATGTTGGATAGAATTGAACACCAGAATATCAGAATAGGCAAGTTCGTGGCTAATCATAACGATGCCGTAATCAATTTTTATTATACACCCGCGGTGTTGACCACCAATTCATTGATCTTTAACAAGGAGAAAATGACATCGTGGTGGGAAAGTGGATATAATTTTGCGAAATACAAAAATTTGGAGACTTCCCAATTAGACTTGACTGTTGAGTGACTTTAAGTTCGAAGTTAGCAAACGATCAAGTAAATTATGTGCCATGTTTGAACTTGATACTTGCCCCTAATTTAATTTTGAATTTACCAAAGACCCCCAATTTCCCTTTTAACGAAAGCCAGGGCGGTAGCCGATGGTGACTGTTTGTCCATTGTTTCGTTCAAGACATCCTCACGCAACTTATTGGCAGAATCAGTTTCGCTCATTGCTGCTTTACGAATCATTTGAATCGTGGCGCTTTTAGCTGCTT
The DNA here is from genome assembly GCA_018679695.1 of Maribacter sp. Classification (GTDB taxonomy): domain Bacteria; phylum Bacteroidota; class Bacteroidia; order Flavobacteriales; family Flavobacteriaceae; genus Maribacter_A. The sequence continues at coordinate 3,684 of JAHHKH010000389.1, read as the reverse complement.
TAATGATATTCCAACATTCATCGGATAAGTAAATCTGTTGCGACAAGTTATGTTCAAACTCATTCTCGATAGTTTTGATCAACAAGTTCTCATAATCATTTTTGTTAGCTGACTTTGGAGCAACACGCACCACTAAACTTGGGATGGCAATACGTTCCAAGAAAAGAGCCATTCGCTCATAGGCTTGTAATCGTATCGGAAGGGTATTCTGCTGGGAATCCTTATGCAGCAGAAATCGTCGTCTACCTTCTTCATTGTTGGTATGCATTCGAAAAAAATAAAAGGCTATGGCCCCAACAACTACCGAGGGTAATAAATAAGCGAATAATTGAAATATTTGATCTCCTGTCATTTTTTTGGTATTTAGTTCGGTTTACGCAATTTAGAACGCAGGATTTTTTGAAATAGTATTTTCAGTTTAATTGATGCGAAATTCTAGTTGGAAGACTTCATGTTCTCCTTTACCATATCATAAAACTGTCTGTAGTTAGGATGTATAACAAGATTGATTCCTTCCTTAAAATTACCATCTTTTCCCAAGGAATTGATTCTATTCGGGTCAATGGAAAATTCATTTTGAAGCATCTTGCCAATTGTGGACGCCTGATTGCCAGCTAGACCTAGTTCCCCGGTCATACTTAAACCTTCTATGGTCAAAGAAACCTTTGGATTTGCATTTAGAATAGCCACTATCTTTTCCAAAAAGCCCCTACCTTGTTCAGAAACAGTACCTCCAATGGTAGTACCAAAAATCGATTCTAAAGTAGTTGCAATGATCACAGAACCACTACTGACGCCGATTTTTGCATTCTCACCAAGCGTTTGTTTGGCATTGGTCAATACTACGATCGCAGTTGAATCGTTTGAGGCAATTGTATTGTTAATGGCCTTCAACTGATTTTCTTTCTCTTCCAGCTTTGCCATTACCTTATTTATATTTTCCGAGTTCTTGTTGGAAACTTCTGCAAAACTGTTCAGGTTTTTAAGTAATGTCGCATTGGCATCCTGGAGTTCCTTTACCTGTGACTCAAAAGATTCGGCCCGAGCCAATCCAATTTTCTCATTCTTTTTAGCTAAAGCAACGACAGCCTTGGTAGAATCCAGTTCGGTCTTTAATGCGTCGATTTGAGCAATAAGGTCACTTTTTCGCTGTGCGAACAAAAACGAGGAGGACACAAATAATATGGATAAAAATAGTAAAATTCGCTTCATAGGCTTATTCGATTGTTTTTGTGATTAATTATTTATTCGAGCACACAAAAATAAATGATTAATTGTTCTCCCAAAAATGCTTTCCGCCCAAGTATCACCAATTCTGAAGTTCATGCATCCCATTGAATTTTACTTTTGCCTTTTTATACCCGTAGGTTGACTGCAAATCGCTGTGAAGAATATCGTCGTCCACAATCACCTGAACATCATCCATTGTAAATTCACAGGGAGGCTCATATCCTGCCGCATGTGTAATTTCGACCAATTCTTTTCGGAATGTTTTGAAATACTGTGCCAATCGATCTGATTTTAAAGGAACATTGATTCCTGACTGTAGCCATTTACTTTGGGTAGCGATTCCTGACGGACAACGATTGGTATGACAAATTTGTGCCTGAATACAACCAATACTCATCATTGCCTCACGAGCAACATTAATGCAATCTGCCCCTAAGGCGAATGCCATTGCTGCTTTTGCCGGAAAGCCTAGTTTACCACTACCAATAAAGACAATCCTATCGGTAAGCTTTTTATCCAAAAACAACCTATATAAGCTTGAAAATCCATATACCCAGGGCAATGACACATGGTCGGCAAAACTTGGTGGGGCAGCACCAGTGCCACCTTCGCCGCCATCAACTGTAATAAAATCGGGACCTTTACCTGTTTTGGCCATGAGCTCGGCCATTTCTTTCCATTGTTCCAATTTACCAATTGCCCCTTTGATACCCACAGGTAATCCAGTTTGTTCAGCTATGTCCTCAATAAGCTGTAATAATTCTGGTATCGTGTCAAAGGCTCTATGAGTAGTAGGGGAAAGCACATCCTTACCCACCTCTACACCTCTAATCCTAGCAATTTCGGAACTGATCTTAGCGACAGGCAAGACCCCACCTTTGCCAGGCTTGGCTCCTTGGGAAAGTTTTATTTCGATAGCCTTAATACAAGGGTTCCCATCAACAAGTATTTTCAGCTTTTCCATTGAAAAATTCCCATCCTTTGAACGTACACCAAAATAACCGGTTCCAAAATGGAATATCACATCGCCGCCCTTTTGATGATAAGGCGATAGTCCGCCTTCACCAGTATTGTGGTATGCCCCGGCTTTTTGAGTTTCTACATTCAATGATTCCACAGCTGCAGCAGATAGTGAACCAAAGCTCATTGCAGATACATTTATTACCGATGCGGGTCTGTAGGGTTTTTCACGTTTATTATAAGCACCGATAACTTTTGCACAAGGTAAAAAAGTCTTGTCCTTGGCATTCGGATGATTTTGATCCACCCTGTAAGCCATCAACAGGTTCTTAATAAAAATGTGCTGATGGGCATATATATCGCGATCCGTTCCAAAGCCTTCGTAATTATTCTCCTTTTTGGCAGAAGCATATATCCACCCTCGCTCTATGCGGTTAAATGGGAGTTCTTCCCTGTTGTTTGCAACGAAATATTGCCGCATTTCTGGACCAATGCTTTCCAACCAATAGCGTAAATGCCCAACTATGGGAAAGTTATGGGAAATGGTATGGGCACGCTGAAGAAATATATCCCTTATGGCCACAATTACAAGTACAAGAAGTAATCACAGATACCAAGGAATATCGAAAATAAAATCGAACATTATGTTACTTAATTGCAAATAAGGAAGATTCTGGTTCCAACGGATTGTACAAGCTTGAAACCAGAACCTTGCTATTATTTATTTAGATAATCCAAACTCATCTCGGTTAGGGTTTTTACTCCTAAAAGAAGTCCACTATCATCGATTAAGAAATCCGGTGTGTGGTGAGGAAAAGATTCAGTATTCCCTGGGGTCATACCCCCTAAGAAAAAGAAGAAACCAGGTACTTCACGTGAAAAATAGGAGAAATCCTCAGCTCCGGTCACGGCCTTTTGGGTTTGTATATTGGCGTCACCAGCTATTCTTTTCATCGTCGGCAACATTTGTTGTACCAACTCTGGGTCATTGAACGTAATATCAGTAGCGTCACGTATTTCAATGGTGGCATCACCACCATAGGCTTTCGCTATCGCGGGAACCATTTCCATCATTCTTTTATTGATATGATCCTTCATACCATAGTCCAATGTTCGAATCGTTCCTATCATTTCGGCACTTTCCGGGATAATATTGAAACGCACACCACTTTTGATCTTACCGACCGTAATGACCGCGGCTTCATTGGTCAATTTACTTTCACGGCTTATAATGGTCTGTAGTCCATCTATGATTTTTGCACTGATCAAAATAGGGTCTACTCCCGACCAAGGTTGCGACCCATGACTTTGTTTTCCTTTTACGTTTATGGTAAAACTCTGGGCTGCAGCCATGGTCCCGCCAGATTTATAGCGAATAACCCCAACTGGAGTTTGTGAATTAATATGTAATCCGAAAATAGCGTCGACATCAGGATTTTTCAATACCCCTTCTTTCACCATCAAAAGTGCACCACCTTCCTCTCCGGGTGGCGG
>JAHHKH010000357.1 GCA_018679695.1 Maribacter sp. | reverse complement strand
GATTTGGATTGTTGGTGTTATGACCCTGTTTTGGATACTTGAAGGTGCTTATCCCCTACGTAAATTTGAATATAAAAAGTGGGAACATGCCAAGCCAAATCTTATTTTATTGGCTACCACTATTTTGATCAATGTTCTATTTGGACTTGCCACCGTGGGTATCTTCAATTGGCTTGAGGCAAGTCAATTTGGATTGTTGAACATGGTAGAACTACCGGTTTGGGTAGAAATGGTATTGGCCATAATGATATTGGACTTTTTGGCACAGTATGTCGTACACTATATGCTACATAAAGTGAAGTTCATGTGGCGTTTTCATACGGTCCACCATAGCGATACGAACGTAGATGTGACTTCGGGAACCCGACACCATCCTGTTGATTTTATTTTTAGGGAGACATTTGCATTATTGGCCATTATTATTGCTGGATTACCCTTATCCTTTTATGTGCTCTACAGGATTTTAACTATACTTTTCACCTATTTTTCACATGCAAATATGAAACTACCAATATGGTTGGACAAGACGATTAGCTTGGTTTTCATTTCACCAAACACACATAAATTCCACCATCACTATAAGATGCCATGGACCGATACGAACTATGGCAATATTTTTTCAATTTGGGACCGGATCTTTGGGACTTTCATTTATCATAATCCTTATGATATTGTATATGGATTGGATGTATTGGATAAAGAAAAATCCAATGACATCAAGTATCAGCTGAAGATACCCTTTACCTATTCAAAAAAGGATAAATAACATTTATGCAAAAACTTGGTAAAAAAGGATTCTAAGATGCTGGTAATTTGGCATTTTATCAGTAATTTCACAGGTACCCCCAACTAGTTATCCCGACCGTTTAATTAAATCAATAGTATGAAAAATGCGAGTAAAGACAAGAACGAGAATCTTGCAAACGAAAATTCAAGAAGAACCTTTGTGAAAAATACAGCATTGCTATCTGGAGCTGCAATGGTCTTACCGACCTTTCAGATGGATGCGATGGTGAATGTATTTAATGACAAGAAACTTAAAATCGCCTTAGTAGGTTGTGGTGGCCGTGGAACAGGGGCTGCTGTTCAGGCATTGAAAGCCGATGAAAATGTTGAGTTGGTGGCCATGGCCGATGCATTTGAGGATAGATTGAAAGGTAGTCTTATGAACATTTCCAAGGAAATGGGCGAAAGCAAGAAAGTGAACGTAAAAGATGAACATCAATTTGTTGGTTTTGATGGTGCCAACAAGGCTATGGATTTGGCAGATGTGGTTATATTGGCCACTCCTCCTGGGTTTAGACCTGAACATTTTGAATATGCCATCAATAATGGTAAGCACGTTTTTATGGAAAAACCAGTGGCCACTGATGTACCCGGAGTACGCAAGGTATTGGCTGCTGCTAAAAAAGCGAAAGAGAATAAATTGAATGTAGTTGTTGGTCTGCAAAGACATTACCAAAATAATTATCTAGCTGCTTTGGACCAATTGAAACAGGATAAAATCGGAAAGATAGTTTCAGGTCAGGTATATTGGAACAGTGCAGGGGTCTGGGTTCGCGAAAGGCAACCGGGGCAGTCAGAACTGGAATATCAAATGCGCAACTGGTATTATTTTAATTGGCTATGTGGGGACCATATTCTTGAGCAACACATACACAATATAGATATTGCCAACTGGTTTATTGGTGAAACCCCTATTTCGGCACAGGGAATGGGCGGTAGACAGGTCAGGACTGGCAAAGATCATGGTGAGATCTATGATCATCATTTTGTGGAATATACCTATCCCAGTGGGGCAGTCGTGGCAAGTCAATGCAGGCATCAACCCGATACCATGCGCAGGGTTTCAGAGTTCTTCCAGGGAACCAAGGGAACAGTTTCCACGGCCGGTGATAAAGCCGAAATGAAAGACTGGGATGGCAATTCACTTTTTGAACATAGAGGAAAGGACGATCCTAATCCGTATCAAGTAGAGCATGACAAGTTATTTGCTTCAATAAGAAGTGGAGGCGTTATTAGTGATGGTGAATATGGTGCAACAAGTACAATGAGTGCCATAATTGGTAGAATGGCTACCTATTCAGGGCAGATCATTACTTGGGAAGAAGCCATGAAGTCTGAATTGAAATTGGTTCCAGACGGATTGACTTGGGATTCACCAGCTCCTGTACAGCCTAATGCCGATGGTTGGTATAACATTCCAACCCCAGGAAAAAGCATCGTAATGTAACTATTCGACCTATTGATATAATGAATTCATTTAAACGTGTATTGTCCTTACTTCTTGTAGGGACAATTGTTTTATCGTGTAAGGACGAGGACAAAAACAAAACGGAATTAGCACAGGTTAAAAAACCTAATATTATCTATATTTTGGCAGATGATTTAGGGTATGCAGAGGTAGGGGCTTATGGTCAAGACAAGATCGAAACACCTAATATCGATGCCTTGGCAAAAAACGGTATGCTGTTTACCCAACATTACTCAAGCGCACCCGTTTGTGCTCCTGCGCGTTATATGTTAATGACCGGTAAGCATGCAGGCCATGCATACATTCGCAGTAATTCTGAGTGGAAAGAGAGAGGCGATGTTTGGAATTATCGTGCGATGGCCAAGGATTCGACTTTAGAGGGTCAGGGACCTATGCCCACCAATACCATTACTATGGCCAAAAGATTACAGGATGTGGGCTATAAAACCGGCATAATTGGCAAATGGGGGCTTGGGGCCCCACATACGAAATCAATTCCCAATGAAATGGGTTTTGACTTTTTCTATGGGTACAATTGTCAGAGACAAGCGCACACCTATTATCCTTTATTTCTTTATAAAAATAGAAACAGGGTACATTTGGCCAATGATACGGTCGCGCCGAATACAAAATTAGTCAAGGGAGC
>JAHHKH010000352.1 GCA_018679695.1 Maribacter sp. | reverse complement strand
GGTAAAAGTTTGACAGAAGCTGGTATTATTGCCAAGAAGATGGAAGATGAATACGTTTCGATTGAACATTTATTGCTGGCCATATTAAAGTCAAAAAGTAAAATTGCTCAAATTCTGAAAGATCAAGGCGTTACTGAGAAAGATTTAAGGGCGGCCATAGAAGAACTCCGAAAAGGCGGAAAGGTAACCTCTCAAAGTGCTGAAGAAACCTATAACTCTTTGGACAAATATGCCAGAAATCTCAACAAAATGGCTGATAGCGGTAAACTGGATCCAGTTATAGGACGGGATGAGGAGATTCGGCGTATTTTACAGATTCTATCAAGACGAACCAAAAACAACCCTATGCTCGTTGGGGAGCCCGGTGTTGGTAAAACTGCTATTGCCGAAGGATTGGCCCATAGAATTATCCAAGGTGATATTCCCGAAAACTTAAAGGATAAGGTCATTTACTCCTTGGATATGGGTGCCTTAATTGCCGGAGCCAAGTATAAAGGGGAGTTTGAAGAACGTTTGAAAGCAGTAATCAAGGAAGTTACCTCTTCCGATGGTAACATCGTACTCTTTATTGATGAGATCCATACCTTGGTAGGTGCAGGCGGTGGTCAAGGGGCCATGGATGCCGCGAACATTCTTAAACCAGCCCTCGCTAGAGGTGAATTAAGGGCAATAGGAGCAACTACTTTGGATGAGTACCAAAAGTATTTTGAAAAGGATAAGGCCCTGGAAAGAAGGTTTCAAAAAGTAATGGTAGACGAGCCAGATACCGAAAGTGCCATTTCTATCCTAAGGGGAATCAAAGAAAAATACGAAGCACACCATAAGGTTCGTATCAAGGACGAAGCGGTTATTGCTGCGGTAGAGCTTTCACAGCGTTATATTACAAATCGGTTTTTACCCGATAAGGCCATTGACCTCATAGACGAGGCTGCATCGAAACTTCGCATGGAAATCAATTCAAAACCGGAAGAACTTGACGTTTTGGATAGAAAGATAATGCAATTGGAGATTGAGATAGAGGCCATAAAAAGGGAAAATGACCAAGCAAAATTAAAATTATTGAACGTAGATCTTGCGAATTTAAAGGAAAATCGCAATGAAATTTTTGCCAAGTGGGAAAGTGAAAAAACGGTAGTTGACTCTATACAAAAGATCAAACAGGATATTGAGGATTTCAAGCTTGAAGCCGAACGTGCTGAACGTGGCGGAGACTATGGCAAAGTCGCCGAGCTGAGGTATGGAAAAATAAAAGAAGCCCAAGAAAAACTCGAAGTACTGCAAAATGAGTTGATGGAGCAACAAAAGGGCGATACCCTTATCAAGGAAGAAGTCACAAATGAGGACATAGCCGAAGTGGTTGCCAAGTGGACTGGGATTCCTGTGACCAAGATGTTGCAGAGCGAGCGGGAAAAATTGCTGAAACTTGAAGAGGTACTACACAAGCGCGTGGTAGGTCAAGATGAGGCTATCCAAGCTGTATCCGATGCCATTCGAAGAAGTAGGGCTGGCCTCCAGGATGCAAAGAAACCCATAGGATCTTTCTTATTCCTTGGCACCACGGGTGTTGGTAAAACTGAACTTGCCAAAACCCTTGCTGCCTATTTATTCGATGATGAAAATGCCCTGACAAGAATTGATATGAGCGAATATCAAGAAAGGCATGCAGTAAGTAGATTGGTTGGTGCTCCTCCAGGATATGTGGGTTACGATGAAGGCGGACAATTGACCGAGGCAGTACGAAGAAAACCGTATTCAGTGGTTTTGTTGGATGAAATTGAAAAAGCACATCCCGATACCTTTAACATCCTCTTGCAAGTGCTTGATGAGGGAAGATTAACCGACAATAAAGGTAGGGTTGCTGATTTTAAAAATACCATTATCATCATGACGAGTAATATGGGTAGCCATATTATTCAGGAGAAATTTGAAACCAATAAGGACATCTATAGTGCTTCAGAAGCTGCACGGGTCGAGGTTCTTGGGCTATTGAGAAAGACCATTCGCCCAGAATTCCTGAATAGGATCGATGACATAATCATGTTCACACCATTGAGCAAAGAGGATATCACCAAGATTGTAAGGCTTCAATTGGAACTGTTGAAAAAAATGTTGGATAAACAACATATCACGATTGATGCTACCGATGAGGCCATTGTACATCTTGCCAATAGGGGTTATGACCCACAATATGGTGCTAGGCCCATAAAAAGGGTTATTCAGAAAGAAGTGTTGAATAACCTATCCAAAGAACTTTTAAGTGGAAAAATAAAAGCGGATAGCATTGTACTCATAGATTCTTTTGATGACGAATTGGTCTTTAGAAATCAAAGTGAACTGGTGAATTAAACCATCATCACCCTCAAAAAAGGCATTCGATAAACGAATGCCTTTTTTTATCAACAATATATACCATGCAGTATATAGTTTTTCTATATTCGTAGAAAATCGCTATAAGATGACCACTAAAGCTGAAAGAACTACTGCTTTTATTATTGAAACCGTTGCACCAGTTTTTACCAAACATGGTTATGTAGGTACCAGTATGAGTGACTTAACCGAGGCGACTGGATTAACAAAAGGAGCGCTCTACGGTAATTTTGAGAATAAGGAAGCACTGGCCCTTGCTGCTTTTGAATTTAACATCAATAAACTTCTTGCTGCAATAGACGAACGATTGAATATTGAAGGCGATTCATTGGAGAAGCTTTTTTCACTCACGAAATTTTATCGAAACTATGACATTTTTACCCAGGAAATGGGTGGTTGTCCAGTTTTAAAGGTAGGTGTGGATGCACAGCACAACAACAAACAATTAGCCGCCGCCGCAAGTGAAACCGTAAAAACAATCGAGGGTAAAATTGCCGTTGTTTTGGAAAACGGTGTGAACAATAGTGAACTTCGACTACCGGTCACACCACTTCAATTTGCAAAACAATTCTATACCATGTTGCAAGGTGCTGTAGCAATGAGTACAATTACCAATGACCGTAAATATCTTATGAATACAGTGGCCTATTTAGAGGTATTGGTAAAGAAGGAAATTAAGAAATAATAGGTATGCTTATTTTGCCACCACCCTATATATCCAGGTCTTTTCTGCATAGCGTCCATTAAACTTGCTATCCCTTGCACTACGAGCCTCGCTCATCGTATCATACCGATTTAGGTATACATAGTTATAATTATTGAGACTTCTGAGGAATGATTTTGGCTGAAGACCCTTTTTGGTGAGATCAGCCATAAATGCATCAAAATATTTTTTCGTGCCAAAAACATTCGCAATCAAATAATACCCTGGTTTCAGACCATCTTCTGCGACAACCTCTTCATATTTCTCGCCAGCCTGTGGTTTATCTTCTTTAGTTTGTTGAGCAAGTTCTTTCAATCTTTCCTCTTCTTTGGCCCTAATTTCTGCAGCTACTTTGGCTACGTTAATAGAATCGATCTTTCTCTGTTGTTCCTTGCGCTGTGCTTCTGCCATTATCTCAGCTTCTTTGGCATTTTTTAGGGAATCGAGCCTAACTTGTTCTCTGCGTTTATTAGCTTCGGTCAAAGCCTTTTCTTTGTCCGCAGCAGCAATGGAGTCCAATCTTCTTTGTTTGGAAATTCTCGCTAAAGCAAGGGCCTCTCTTTGTTTTGCCTGGTTTATTGAATCTGTTCTGCGCTCCTGTTCTTTACGCAAATTTGCCTCGGCAATAGCTTCTTTCTCAGCAAGTGTCGGCGAATCTTTGGCCTCAACCCTATAAATCGACAACTTATCAGGGTAACGACCATTGAATTTACTATCCCTTGCTTTTCTTGCCTCGACGCTGGTATTATATCTTTCTAAATAAACGTAATTGTACTTATCCTTACTTCTAAAGAAGGATTTAGGTTGTAGGCCCTTCCTGGTAAGATCGGCCATAAAGGCATCAAAATATTTTTTCGTTCCAAAAACATTGGCAATTAAGTAGTATCCAGGAGTAAGTCCGTCCTCATCAAGAACTTCTTTGTATTTTTCACCTGCTTGAGGCTTATCTTCCTCGTTCTGTTGTGCAATTTGATCCAATCGCTCTTTTTCCTTGGCGGCTGTTTCCGCAGCAACTTGAGCGGTGTTGATAGAGTCGGTTTTTCGTTGCAGTTCCTGCCGCTGTGCTTCGGCCAATGCTCCTGCTTCCCCGGCTTTCTTAATGGAATCCAACCTTATTCGTTCCTCTCGATTTCTTGTTTCAGCTAAGGCCATTTCTTTTTTGGCAGTGGTAATGGAGTCCAATCGCTGTTGCCTCGAAATTCGCTTCATAGCTACTGCTTCTTTCTTGGCCATACCCAGGGAATCCCTTGTTTTCTTACGTTGCACCTTCTCAAGATTCCTGGCTTCTTTTTCCAAGTCCAATGCTTCTGCCTTTGATAACTCTTCTTTTAACTCGTCAGCCTTGGCAATTTCTTCAAGTTCTTCCTTCTCCTCTTCATCCTCCTTCAACTCAATTGGTTTTCTTTTTGAGTAAACACCAAAATCATAGGCCGTAACCAATTCAAAAGTGGGATCATTTCCTTTTAAATCGGCTTTGGTCCCAAACTCAACAATTCCCCCAAAAGATAAATGTTTCATAAATCTTCCCCCGCCACCAATAGAAATTCCGTAAAAACTGTTATATCCCGTTTGGGCCCAAAATTTATTGGTTGATAATAGTGTACTAAGTCCTACCTGGGTATCGAACCCTGGAATTGACTTTATATAAAGCATTGGTCTTATTGTCGAAGCATCATCAGATTTTAAAATTGAGACTGGAAAGTCATATGCCGCTGTTCCCAATACAATTCTATCTCCATTTTGTGAATACCCTTCCTTCTCTGTTACATTATAATCGAACAAGTTTTCAGATGCAATGCCTACACTGAATCTATCATAGAAAAACTGAATCCCAGGCGCAAATTGTAGAATAAAATTAGTTGATGTACCTAATAATGGTAATTGTATTTGAGGGTCAATTTGAAAACGGGTATCGGAAAGTTCCTGTTGATACCCAAATAAGTTCAACCCGAAGGTCAAGCTTGCCCTATCATTGAACCGATGTTGATATGCATAATTCAATACTCCACCGGTATTCAGGAAAACACCCGTGTTGTGCTGAAAAAAACCTCCTCCTATAGATGATGAACTATTTAATTTACCCGTATAATTAAAAAACAGGGTAGTTGGATCACCATCAACCATTTGCCATTGCCAACGACTCCATATACCAATTGAATGTGTGTTTTCATAATTGGCCGAGAAAGCAGGATTAAAAACACTTGAATTTGAATTGGTTAGGTTATGCTGTCTTAAATCCAAGGGTAACGTAACTTCCTGCGCTTGAATAGCACATACGATTAAGAAAAACAAAAGTGACAACCGAGATTTTAGCATATGCAAAAAAACAAAAAACCATTGGTTTTGCATACTAATATGAGCTATTTTTAGTTAGATTTAAAGAAAAGTTTCAACCAAACCAATCACTGATTATGAAGGTTATCAAAACAGTACTTATATTTATTTTAGTTTTAGGTAATTTCAGTTGTAAGGAAGATGCAAAAGTTGAAGATACTATTTCAACATTTTATTTTATCAGACATGCTGAAAAAGACAGATCAGACGCCGAAAATAGTGACCCCGAATTAACACAGGATGGTTTAGGTAGGGCCATGCATTGGGCAGAGATATTGGATGAGGTCGCGATTGATGCCGTTTATACAACCGATTATGAGAGAACACAAATGACTGCAGCTCCTACCGCAGTCAAGAAAAATCTAACTGTGCAGATCTATGATCCGGCCACCATTGATATTGATCAATTTAAAGCAGAAAATTTAAATAAGAAAGTATTGGTCGTTGGGCATAGCAATACTATACCCGATTTTGTAAATAAAATGCTTGGTCAAGAAAAATATGGACAGATTGATGACGATCAAAATGGAAGTCTTTTTATCGTTGAAATTATAAATGGAATTGCTAGTGATATGCGGTTGACCTTTAATTGTAATTGTCCCGATTGACCGTAATATTTTCCAATTCAATTTTGGATAATAATTCCAACTCCCCTTTCAGGTATAACTTATCTATTTGAAATATGGACTTATTGCCCTTCTTCGGTTTGAAGTTTTTATAATCAACAAAGCGAATACCTTCCACTATTCGTTCATTATAGGCCTCCCTAAACCGCAATCCACCGCCATTTACATGAAATTCATACGCCAAATAATCTGGTTTAAATGATTTACTATTGAACCAATAGATATAAACATCATCGAAATCATCCCCTCCATCTTCTTCGCTGAAGGTAACCTTGACCTTATGGTACGCTTCATCCTTAATAACAACATCACCTAAATATTCCTTCTGTACAGCTGGGTCATTAAGTCCGTACGGCAGATAGGCAAAATAATGTACGGAATTCACTGAATTTCCATACGAATTTATCAATGAATCGGGGAGTTGTACCAGTTTCCCATCGGCATATCTTTCGAAACCACCATTGCTTTTGATATCGACCAGATCCAAAGAATCATTTTTCTGAATTCGTTTCAACACTTTCTTACCATTTTTCCTTTCCAGCGAATATTTTCTATTCCTAAAATCAAAAGATATGTCACTGGTTTTATAGTATTCCCCCCCACAAACTTCAATACTCTTATCAACAATCTGTTGGGCACTGAGTCCTGCTGTTTTATTTTGTTTACAGGAAATCAATCCAACTAAAAATAAAATTATCAAGGTCTTGTTCATGTTTTTCATTAGATAAGAGTTCGCAAATGTGCCTTATACTTTACAAAAATCAACTAATAATTCCATTTTAAGCAAATTGCAGATAGAATTATTGTTGTTACTTTTGTGCAGTCATGCAGAATAATATTAACATTAAGAATAAAAAGGCCCGGTTCGAATATGAGGTTTTGGATAAATATACGGCCGGTATTGTTCTATCGGGGACCGAGATAAAATCTGTTCGTCAAGGCCAGGCCTCTATTACCGAAAGCTTCTGCGAATTCAATGAGCGCGGAGAACTTTTTATAATAAACATGCAAATAGATGAATATTCACACGCCTCACATTACAATCACAAACCTAAAGCTGCACGTAAGTTGTTGTTGAACAAGCGTGAATTGAAAAAACTTCAAAAAGAAGTGGCTTCAAGTGGGCTTACCATAATTCCCCTTAATTTATTCCTAAATGAGCGTGGATTAGCCAAAATGAATATCGCATTGGCCAAGGGGAAAAAACTGTACGATAAACGGGAAACCATGAAAGACCGTGATAATAAAAGGGACCTCGACCGCATCAAGAAAGGTTTTAATCGTTAAAAGGGATTCTACTGTGTACGCACAGGTGTTTTAATTCTTGTTCTCTAACAAAGGAACAAACCGAAAGGCCCCATATTCCTTTTTTTCAAATTCCTTTTCCGATTTTCTAGTGAACATGGTCATTGTTTGTTTTTCCAGCCCTACGGGAATAACCAATTTGCCTCCTATTTTAAGTTGTGACAAAAGTGCCTTCGGAACTTCTGGAGCACCAGCAGTAACAATTATACTATCAAATGGCGCTTCTTCCGGCAGCCCTTTGTAGCCATCACCAAAAATTACTTTCTTAGGGCGATAGCCCATTTTCTTAAAAAACAGATTGGTTTTTTTGAAAAGTTGTAGTTGTCTTTCAATCGAATAAACCTTAGCTTTCAAGAGTAATAGTATCGCTGTCTGATACCCGCTTCCAGTACCTATTTCCAAAACCTTGTGGCCAGGTTCTATCTCCAACAATTCCGTTTGAAAAGCAACTGTATATGGCTGTGAAATAGTTTGATCAGCAGCAATGGGAAAAGCCTTGTCCTGATAGGCGTGGCCCTCAAAACCACTATCCATGAAAAGATGCCTTGGAACAGTTCGTATAGCATCCAATACCTTGGTATTCGCTATTCCCTTGGCTATCAATATATCTACCAATTTATTCCGCATTCCGCGATGTTTAAGCGTATCTTTCAAGAGTAATTATCAAAGTTTGATTTATATGGGCGAAGTTAACAAAGTTTGGCATATCTATTCTGAATTTAAGGCAAGCCATTCCCAAAACTTTTGAACTTCAAAACATATAAACTACCAAACTATGTTTATTTTTGAAAAAAATCTACCTATGCTGAGAGTTGGAGTTTTAGGAGCTGGTCATTTAGGAAAAATTCATCTTCGTTTACTCAATGAATCCGAAAAATATGATTTGATTGGTTTTTATGATCCCGATGATATGAATGGGCAAAAGGTAGCCATTGAATTTGGTTACACCTATTTTGATAACATAAATCAGCTCATTGATGCGGTTGATGTTGTCGATATTGTCACTCCTACCCTTTCGCATTATGAATGTGCCAAAAAGGCGATGGGTAAGGGAAAACATGTTTTTATTGAAAAGCCTATTACCAATACATTTGAAGAAGCCGAGGAATTACTGGAATTGGAGGCAAAATATGCTGTCAAAGGTCAAGTAGGCCACGTGGAAAGGTTTAATCCTGCATTTGTATCGGTCAAAGACAAAATAGACGGCCCAATGTTCATTGAGGCCCATAGATTGGCTGAATTCAATCCCAGAGGTACAGATGTCCCTGTAGTCTTGGATTTAATGATACATGATATTGACGCCATTCTCAGCGTTGTTGATTCCCAAGTTAAGCAAGTAAATGCAAGTGGTGTATCGGTAATAAGCAAATCTCCCGACATTGCCAATGCTCGTATAGAGTTTGAAAATGGCTGTGTAGCCAACCTTACTGCAAGCAGAATTTCCTTGAAGAACATGAGGAAATCAAGATTCTTTCAGCGTGATGCCTATATCTCGGTAGACTTTTTGGAAAAGAAGGTGGAAGTTGTGAAAATGAAAGATGCTCCAGAAAACCCAGGGGATTTTGATATGATCTTACAAAATGCCGAAGGCGTAAAAAAACAGATTTATTTTGAAAATCCCGACATTAAATCCAATAATGCCATTTTGGACGAATTGGAAGCCTTTGCTGATGCCATCAATGATAATACAATTCCGGCCGTAACTTTGAAACAAGGCGCACATGCTTTGAAGGTTGCTTTACAGATTATAGAATCGTTCTAGAAACAAAATATGATGAAAAAAGTAGCGGTAATAGGTGCAGGTACAATGGGAAATGGAATTGCCCATGTATTTGCACAAAATGAATACAACGTAAACCTTATAGATATTTCCCAAGAATCACTCGATAGAGGCCTTTCAACCATTATTAGGAATTTGGACCGAATGATTGCAAAGGAAAAAATAAGCGAAGCCAACAAGACCCAAACCCTAGCGAAGATTTCTACTTACAATGACCTATCGGAAGGTATTTCAAATGTGGATTTAGTGGTCGAAGCCGCAACCGAGCAACTGGAGTTAAAATTGCGGATTTTCAAGGAATTAGACGCCTTATGTACAAAGAATACGATATTGGCTACCAATACTTCATCAATTTCCATTACCCAGATAGCCGCAGCGACCGAAAGACCAGAAAAGGTTATTGGCATGCATTTTATGAATCCGGTTCCTATAATGAAGTTGGTAGAGATTATTCGTGGTTATAGCACCTCGGATGAGACTACAAGTACGATTATGGAATTAGCGAAAAGATTGGGTAAAACGCCAACAGAGGTTAACGACTATCCAGGTTTTGTCGCGAATAGAATATTAATGCCCATGATAAATGAAGCCATTGAAACCTTATACAATGGTGTTGCCGGAGTCGCTGAAATTGATACGGTTATGAAATTAGGTATGGCCCACCCCATGGGGCCATTACAATTAGCTGATTTTATTGGTTTGGATGTGTGTCTGTCTATCCTGAATGTAATGTACGATGGATTCAAAAACCCAAAATATGCACCTTGTCCCCTACTTGTAAACATGGTAATGGCCAATAAACTTGGGGTAAAATCAGGTGAGGGATTTTATGATTATACGACTTCTAACAAAGCTGAAAATATCTCTCTCCAATTCAAATAAGATAAATGGCAGTAATAAGACCTTTTAAAGCCGTTCGGCCAACAAAAGACAAAGTAGCTTTCGTTTCTTCCAGGTCATATCAGGAGTACTCCAAAAAAGAATTGGAGGCCGCGTTAAGCTTTAATCCTTTTTCCTTTTTGCATATTATCAATCCTGGTTTTAAGTATGACAAACGGGTCTCCGGAGAAGCTCGATTCAAGATGGTGCACAATCGCTATTTGGAATTTTTAGAGGATAATATTTTCTTGAAAGACAGTATGGACAGCTTTTATATTTATCAGATTGAAAAAAACGATTTCAGATGTTGTGGCATCTTTTGTGCTACAAGTGTTAAGGATTATCGGGAAAATATCATTAAAAAACATGAGGACACCTTAAGTAAACGTGAACAATTGTTTGCAAATTACCTCAAAACCGTGGAGTTCAATGCAGAACCTGTATTGATGACCTATGCAGATAAAAGTTCAATTGAAGCGATTATCGCCAAGGAGAAAGAAAATGAGCCAGAATATTTTTTTACCAGCCCTGACAAAATAAAACATTCGCTATGGGTTGTATCAGATCGTACTACGATAAAAGCGATACAACAAGAATTCGTAAGTATCGATGCCTTATATATTGCAGACGGTCATCATCGTAGTGCATCCTCTAATTTATTGGCAAGTATTTTAGAAAAAAGTAATCCAGAACATACGGGCGAAGAACCTTATGATTATTTTATGAGCTATTTGATTCCTGAGTCCGAAATTCGGATTTATGAATTCAACCGACTGGTGAAGGACTTGAATGGGCTGACCAAAGAGGAATTCCTGATAAGGTTGGATACCTTTTTCAGAATTACCAAAAAGGGCAATGTGCTTTATAAACCCAGGAAGAAACATCATTTTAGCATGTATCTTGACGGAGAGTTCTATTCACTTTTTTTGAGAAAGAAAGTATATCGGTTTACAGATGAATTAAGCAAATTAGACACTCAAATTCTTTATAAAACCGTCTTGGAGCCTATTTTGGGAATAATTGATTTACGCACTGACGGCCGTATACATTATGGCTATGGCAAACACAATGTGATTAAGATGAAAGATGAAATTGATCAAGGCCATTTCAAGGTAGGATTTGGTCTTGTCCCCTTAACTATAGATGAACTCAAAGCGATTGCCGATGCAAATCTGGTAATGCCTCCAAAAAGCACTTATATTGAGCCTAAACTTAGAAGTGGAATGGCTATTTATGAGTTTTAACATACCTTACCAATGTCAATAGCAACCAACTTACAATCCATAAAAAACAAGCTGCCAACCCATGTGACCTTAGTTGCGGTTTCAAAGACAAAGTCCAATGATAAAATCATGGAGGCCTATAATACAGGGCACAGGGTCTTTGGGGAGAATAAGATTCAAGAAATGGTCTCGAAATGGCAGGCATTACCAAAGGACATCCACTGGCATATGATTGGCCATGTTCAGCGGAACAAGGTTAAGTATATGGCTGAATTCGTCTCATTGATCCACGGTGTTGATAGCCTTAAACTATTAAAGGAAATTGATAAACAGGCGAAAAAATATAATCGGACAATAAATTGTTTGTTGCAAATGCACATTGCGGAAGAAGAAACTAAATTCGGATTGGACAAAGATGAATTGGATGCCCTAATAAAATCGGAAGAGTTCAATCAACTTCAAAACATTCATATTACAGGGCTTATGGGTATGGCCACTTTTACAGATGACGAAAATCAAATCAGGAAAGAGTTTCAGAATTTAAAGTGCGTTTATGACGAAATATCGAATTTACTGCCAAATATCTCAATCCTGTCGATGGGAATGAGCGGCGACTATACTATAGCAATAGAAGAAGGCAGTACCATGGTACGCATAGGAAGTAGTATCTTTGGTTCTAGAAAGACGTAAATTAAACTATTGAAGGAGATTGATGTATACGATATTGGATATAGAGACCACGGGGGGAAAGTATAATGAGGAAGGTATCACTGAAATTGCTATTCACAAGTTCGATGGTCATAAAGTTGTTGATAAATTCATTAGCCTTGTCAATCCTGAAAAAGAAATTCAACCCTTTGTGGTCAATCTTACCGGCATTAATAACAAAATGCTCCGTACAGCCCCTAAATTCCATGAGGTTGCGAAACGCATAGT
>JAHHKH010000336.1 GCA_018679695.1 Maribacter sp. | reverse complement strand
ATTAGGTTCTGTGCTGTTAATCTATAGACCGCCTCGGATTTTTCAACATTCACGTGCGGTTTATTGTAATAATACAAGGAAACGGTCAAGACGATAATTACAACCAAGAAAAACCCTATTACTATTTTGAATTTTCTACCTCTCACCTTTTAGTATTTAATTGTCCAGGGCACCATTATCGACCCAACACTTAATTGCATCTTTCTCAACCTCAGTTAAACTACTATTTTGAGGCATTCGGCCGCTTTGGGTAACATCCTTTATCAAAATTGCAATTCCTTGTACCGAGTTATAATTCGTTAAATCTGGTGCAAAGGGTGTATTCCCATCACCATTATGACATGGCATACAATTTGTATCAATCAAAGGCCTAATTGTAGCACTATAGGACACCGTCGATTCGCACGGGTCAATCACTACATCTTCATTTTCAACATTGTATTCGCAGGATGATATTATGAATGACACTGTCACGATGGCTGTAAATAATTGTAGATTCTTCATACGATATGGTTTGTTCTAAACTAACAAATAATCTAAACTTTAAATAACAGGTTTATTTTATTTATTCCAACAATGGTGAGTTTACGTTGAGAATTGGCCATACCCCAGGTGCCGGAAAACTGATACCCTTGTTATCACCGCGAGCTTCATCCTGCCCAAAATAGTAAAGAGGCCATCCTTTGTAAGTTACTTGGGTTCTCCCGAAGACATCTATTGATCCAAAATCCGCAGGGTCCAAGATACTTGGTAATTTATCCAAGTCCATTTCGAAAATTGGCCAGACCGAATCATTCGAAAAATCAGGAGCTGTATAATTATTGGTGTCCTTGGTGTCCGCGACAAATCCATAAAGTGTTCTGCCTTCAATATCGGTAATATAGGAAGTTGCGCCATCACCTACTGTATAATCCTCCAGGTAATTTAGGCCATCATGGCCAACCAATTGTGTGCGAACATACATCAGTGAATAATCGGGCTTGGCTATAAACCATACATCATTTACCTTATCCCCATTTGTATCGCCTTCTGCATTGTCACCGGCAAAGTAGTAAAGGGGCCAACCTTTATAGGTTGTTTGCATAGCACCGTCGGTTCTTGTAATTGTGGCAAAGTCTGCTGCATCCAATCCAGAATCAACTATTATATCTTCTTTATAAAATACCGGCCAGGCGTTCAAGCATCCGTCAAGGCATTCAGAAGTATCTTTGGTGTCCAAAGAAAAGAAATAGAGCGACATGCCCTCGGCATCGGTCAATATACTTCCAAAGGTCATATCCTCGGCCAATTTTACAGTGCTTTCAGGCTCAGGGGCCATTGGTGTATCAACATTGGCTATTGGCCATACCCCAGGGAATGGAAAACTAATACCTTTATTGTCACCACGGGCCGTATCCTGTCCAAAATAATACAGGGGCCAGCCTTTGTAGGTTAATTGGGTTCTGCCAAAAACATCTATTGTTCCAAAATCCCCATCACTCAAGATACTTGGGATCTTATCCAATGTAATCTCAGCAATAGGCCAAACGGCATTATTCGAAAAATCGGGGTTCGTAAAATTATTGGTGTCTTTTGTGTCGTTAATAAAAATATATAGGGTGTTGCCGTCGATATCGGTAATATAGGAAGTAGCACCTTCTCCTTCAGTATAGTCCTCTAAATAGTTTAAACCATCATGGCCAACCAATTGTGTACGTACATACATTAAGGAATAATCGGGCTTGGCAATATACCATACATTGTTAACGTCATCCCCATTCGTGTCGCCGGCAGCGCTGTCGCTCGCAAAATAATACAATGGCCAGCCTTTATAGGTGGTTTGTTTTGTACCATCTGTACGGTCAATTGTTGCAAAATCAGAAGTATTCAGACCAGCATCAGCTGTTATAGTTTCTTCATAGAAAACAGGCCAAGCATCCAAACATCCATCCAAACATTCCGATGTGTCTTTGGTATCCAGGGAAAAGAAGTAAAGCGACATCCCATCGGCATCGGTCAATATTTTTCCAAAAGTAGAGTTATCTGCCAATTTTACAGCATTTACCTCTGGTTCCGGATCATCCATTTGCTGTGGGTCGTCTATGACAATTGGATCTGGATCATTATCGCTGCTACAACTCTTAAGTAAAAAAACAGCCACGAACATAACTAAATATATATTTTTCATAATTTGTAGTGTGTTTAATTAATTATGGAAGTAAATTACTCCTACACCTATCCCTATTCAAAAAAAAATATGTGAATAGGGAAAAATTGGGCTTGAAAAGGAAATATTAACTTTAAAGTTTTCCCGTTTTTTGAAAAAGGACAATCTATATCTGTTTACTCTTTTGGCTATATCCACCAT
>JAHHKH010000311.1 GCA_018679695.1 Maribacter sp. | reverse complement strand
TGGTTATTTTAGTATGGCCTATATGGTCAAGGTTAGCACCAATCAATTTTTGGAAATTCAAATTGAATCGAGCAAAAGAGAAGCTAGGGAATTTGCCGAGTTGGTTTCTTCACAACTTGAAAATGGCATTGACCGGCAAACGGTTATTAACAATATTCAAAAAAGTATTGAAGGTACCGACATCGAATCGGGATTTGTTTGTATGTTCGACTGGTCAGGTGTAGAGATTTGCCATCCCGATCCACAAAAAATAGGTAAAAAGACCAATCCCGATGAATCTTATGTTAGATCTATTGATAACGAAATAAATTCAGAGGACTTTTATGGTCTCTTGACCAATAAGAAACAAAAAGGGGGTATTCGGGACTTCCCGAATGAAGATAGAAATTCGGAAATAATTTATTTGTACCCCGTTAATAATTCGGATTGGATTATAGCCGCACACGCAAACATCAATAAAATTGAAAAACAAATTGAAAAGCTTAAATTCAATTTTTTGTTGGTGTATTTACTTTCAAGTGCCACCATAGTTTTATTGTCATTATTGACCGTTCGTTTTTTGGGTAGTTATTATGAAAACACATTGGAACTAAAAAATGAAAAGCTGTCCGAAGAAGTGATCAACCTATCGAAAATGAATACCGATCTTTACAACTTAAAGAGCAAGATCAGTAAAAACGCAGTGGAAGATGGTGACGAAAACACCAAAGTCAAAAACCGATTGTTGACCTATTCAAGAGATAAGTTGAAATCTGTAAAAGTAGATGAAATAGCATTTATTAATACCGAAAATTCCCTGACCACAATTACCTGTCTCGATGGGCAAAAACATTCAAGCAACTCCAGTTTGGACGAACTTTACAGCAGTCTTGATCCGATGTTCTTCTTTAGGGCCAATAGGCAGCATATCATTTCGGTGAAAGGAATCGATGAAATTTTAAGATATGGCAATAACCAACTTAAGATTGAGTTAGATCCTCCCTCAAAAAAAGCGATTATAATAAGTAAGAACAAGGCGGCCGAATTTAAAAAATGGTTGGATATCTAAAATTGGAACAGGTTGTTTTTGGAAACAATCAAAACCACTTCAATTCCAATTCATAGCTAAGATTGTTCACCCTATCTTCAATTGAAATATATAATTCTGCCTTTTCAATATAGATTTGGGAACATTTAAAATACCATTCCCATACATCGGATTCTATTTTGTTCTTCAAACACAGATCATGTATGGCATGAAGTGCCTGTATCTCAAGCAATTTAATATTGTTCAAGGCATAAGCCATTATTTTTCTTTCTGTTGTATTCAATTTTTCCAATGTCCCTGAAACTAAAACATCGACATCCAAGCCCAAAAACTCAATTCTTTTTTTCCATTTGATTCTGGATGGCTCCAATATTGAAGTCCGGGCATATAATAAGCCCATTTCTTCATCCTTAAACCATCTTTCCTTATTGAATAGCATAGTCGATAATATAAAAGCTTTACAGTCTTGTTAGCAAATAAAAAAATGTGAAAAAGGAAAAATTTGTTTTTAAAGCGAATTTATCCCCTTAAACTTTTCATTTCTTGAAAAAAAATAGCTAAAAGTAGAGCCTGAAAACGGCATTTGGGGTGATACCAAGCGAATTCTGCTGAACTTTCTCGGCGTTGCCTAGGGCATTAACCCTATAAAATATTTATCGTATTTTCCCTGTTCAGTAGATTCCAAACAGACAAACCGATATTCGCCCTTGTTACTATGGATATTTCAAAATCATTGGCCTATTTAAACCCTGAGCTCGTATCACGGATACAAACGGAATCGATTTTAAAGGAAATTCCAAATAACACCCCAATATTACGGGAAGGACAGTATATCAAAGTCATTCCCATTGTATTAAAAGGCTTAATAAAAGTTTATACACGCTATGAGGATAGGGAACTTTTGTTGTACTACATACGTCCTGATGAAAGCTGTATCATGTCTTTTTCGGCAAGTATAAAGAACGAACCCAGTCAAGTTTTCGCGGAAACAGAGGAGGACACCCTTGCTTTATTATTGCCTGTTGCGAAAGTCTCAACATGGATAGAACAATTTCCCGACATCAATACCCTTTTCTTTCAACAATACAAACAACGTTACAGTGAACTTCTAGATACAATACACCACGTACTTTTTAACAGAATGGACTCAAGATTGTACAACCATCTTAAGACCAAAGCAACTGTCAGGAAAGAGAATCCCCTTAAAATATCACATCAACAAGTTGCCAACGAATTGGGTACGGTCAGAGAGGTCATAAGCCGAGTAATGAAGAAACTCGAAATAGAAGGATTGGTCAAACAGCACGCTAATGGTATTGAAATTATATAGTTGTGACTTAAGTCACAGCGCAAGCGATACTTCATAATTACCTTTGATAAAAAGAAACATGAGCAAGATAGTATTCCGTTTTTTATGGGTATGTCTTATTTGTATCATCGTAGTCTCGAGTATTGTTCTAGTCTTTCTAAAATTGTCTAACTAAAAATAAAGTCATGAAAAAAAACATGGGTAACTCAGATCGAATTATTCGATTCATCATCGCTGCAATAATCGCGGTATTGTATTTTACAGGAACCATAACAGGAACTTTGGGGATAGTGTTGTTGGTCCTATCAGGGGTATTCCTTTTGACAAGCTTAATCAGTTTTTGTCCACTCTATGCTCCTTTTGGATTAAGCACCTGCGCTATGAAAAAAAATAATGCCAAGAACTAGGATAGATAAAACTTCTGTTTTAAATACTGTGTAATTAGTGGCGAATAAGCATGTTTAAAAGCTACCTAAACTTAGGTAGCTTTTAGTTTTCGGATGTGCTGTTCTTTAGCTAGTTGACAACTGACCGCGTGACAAATTAAAGTTGCTTGCCCATAATCTTGTTATGCATATGAACAGCGGCACTATCCGATAGGCTAGCGCCATAACAACAGGTATTCAATAAAATTTCATATATCGACAAATCGTTGCGTTGATAGAACTTAGGTAAGGTATTGACCATGAGTTTATCATAGTTTGAGGATCTTCCTTCATTGGTCCTAACAAGGGCCGTAGTATACACATCCAATAGGTCGGAAAGAATTTTATACCCGGCGATTTCTTTTTCGGTAACTTCCTGGGAGCGATA
>JAHHKH010000221.1 GCA_018679695.1 Maribacter sp. | reverse complement strand
ACGAATATTGGGTTACCCAAAAGAAGAATCCGTTTTATTCCGATAGGACGCATTACGTACGGCAAGCGCTGAATATTGATAAAATGAATGCAGCTGCCAGTCTCTTTTTGGATCACGGGGATTTTGAATGTTTTTCAAAATCAAATACCGATGTACATACTTTTTTATGTGATGTTAGGAAGGCAATATGGACCAGGGAAGATGACATTTTAGTGTTTACCATTTCAGCAAATCGTTTCCTTAGGAACATGGTAAGGGCCATTGTGGGTACACTTCTCGATGTTGGAATAGGCCGATCCGATTTGGAAGGGGTACAAAGGATTTTATGGAGCAAGGACAGGTCCCTAGCTGGGGCATCTGTCCCCGCAAAAGGTTTATATTTGACGAAAATTGTTTACCCAAAGACGATAACCAATAATGAGTAAAGAATCTGGAAAGGCATTTGATACAGGTTTGTTCAAGCGGTTGCTGAGGCATACACGACCCTATAAAATCACTTTTATCGGCGTAGCGCTATCTGCGATCCTTTTATCCGCTTTTGCGGTGATGACCCCATTTTTATTGCGTGAATTAATAGATGGGGCCATTATGAAATCAGATGCTGAAAAATTGCTTTTTCTGGTTTTGGCTATGTTGGCGGTTTTATTGGCGCAGGTTATTAGTCAGTTATTGTTCAACTACTATGCAAATTGGCTGGGCGAATCGGTCATAAAGGATATTCGGATCAGGTTATTCGAACATATGTTGAATTTTAGAATGAAATACTTCGACAATTCTTCATTAGGTGTATTGGTAACAAGAGCTGTAGCCGATATGCAAAGAATTGGGGAGATTTTCAGCCAAGGCTTTTTCGTAATCGTTGCCGATTTGCTGAAAATGTTCGCTGCGGCAGCATTGATGATTTACATGAACTGGAGGTTGTCATTGATTGTTTTTGCGCTGTTACCGATTATTCTATATGCAACCCGATTGTTTCAACAAGCAATGAAAGTTGCCTTTATCGAGGTTAGGGCCCAAGTATCGAATTTAAATTCCTTTGTCCAGGAAAGACTCACTGGAATGAAAATAGTACAACTATTCACCAGGGAACAGATTGAGAGTGATAAATTCAGGGAGATAAATGAAAAGCATAAGGCTGCCTGGTTAAAAACGGTATGGTACAATTCTATTTTCTTTCCAATAGCTGAAATCGTTTCTTCCGTGGCCATAGGTTTGGTTGTCTGGTACGGAGGACTTCAGAATGTAGCGAATATTTCAGAGAATATAGCGGGTACCATATTTGCCTATATACTATGTATCGAGATATTATTTAGACCGTTACGACAAATTGCCGATAAGTTCAATACACTTCAGATGGGTATGGTCGCTGCCAATAGGGTATTTTCAATATTGGATACCGAAAGCAATATCGATGACACGGGAACGGTAGAAAAGGCCAATGTAAGAGGCGATATCAAATTTTCGGCGGTACGTTTTGGTTATATCAAGAATGAAGAGGTATTGCACGGCATTTCGTTCGATGCAAAGGTAGGGGAGACCATTGCAATAGTGGGGGCTACGGGAGCAGGTAAATCTACAATAATCAATTTATTGAACCGTTTTTATGAGATAAATTCTGGTCATATTTTTATCGATGGTATAGATAGTAAGGATTATAAATTGGCGTCATTGCGCTCGCATATTGCCGTGGTTTTACAGGATGTTTTCCTTTTTGCAGATACCATTGCCAATAATATTTCCCTCAAAGATAATTCGATCACCCTTGAATCGATAGAGCAGGCAGCAAAGGATATTGGAGTGCATGAGTTCATTGCCAGTTTACCCGGAGGATATCAATACAACGTAAAAGAGCGAGGTTCAATGTTATCTAGCGGACAAAGACAGCTTATTGCATTTTTAAGGGCCTATGTGAGCAATCCAAGTATACTCATTTTAGACGAGGCCACTTCTTCGGTTGATACATACTCTGAACGGTTAATACAAGGGGCTACCGAAAAAATAACCGAAGGGCGAACATCGATTATTATTGCACACCGATTGGCAACCGTTAAGAAGGCGGATAAGATCCTGGTGATGGATGCAGGTAAAATCGTTGAGTCTGGTACCCATCAGGAATTATTGAAAAAAGGCGGTTACTATAATAAACTTTATGAAGCTCAGTTCTTGCAAGAAGAGGTAGCCTAAATCAAATCTTCCTTCATCATGTTTCCCAGTTCATCTAGATTCTTGAACAACACGAACTCCCCATTTTTAATATAAGAAATAGTGCCGGTTTCCTCGCTAACCACCAACGCCAGCGCATCGGTTCGTTCTGTAATACCAACCGCAGCCCTATGACGAAGACCAAAACGCAATGGAATATTACGTTCATTGGAAACAGGTAGAATTACCCGGGTAGCGACAATAAAATTATTCTCTATAATGGTGGCACCATCGTGCAACGGACTGTTTTTATAGAAGATACTACTTAAGATAGGCTGGTTCACTTCAGCATACATTTGGTCACCTGATGACTTTACAAAATCCAATGAATTATTTCGTTTTATAACAATGATCGCACCGGTTTTGGAATTTGCCATTATTTCACAAGAACTTAAAATGGCATCGATGTCATTTCGGGTAGAAAGCCCTTCGGGGCGTAAAAATCGAATGCGACGAATAAAATTTCGTTTGTTCGCAAAGTTGGTAGAACCGATCATAAGAAGGAATTTCCGAATTTCCTGGTGAAAAACAATGATCAAGGCTATCACTCCAACCGACATAAAACCACCCAACATGCTACTTATCATTTCCATCTCGAGTAATTCGGTAAGTTTCCAAAAGCCCCAGATAATAACAATGCCGATGAAAATGTTAATGGCAACCGAACCGCGAACGAGTTTGTAGATGTAATAGAGAAGTACGGCGACTAAGATAATGTCGATTATATCGGTAATCTTAAAGTCGAGAAAATTCAAAAAATCCAATCCTAGCCGTTTTTGTAAAATTAACAAAATTTGATGAACAAAGTACTAGAGAAGATGATCGTTCAATTTAACACATTGCATGGCTTCCGCAACATCATGGACCCTGAGGATATTAGCTCCTTTTTGTAAGGCCAACATGTTCAAGGCAGTTGTACCATTAAGGGCTTCCTGGGCTGTGTTTTCCAAAACCTTATAAATCATTGACTTTCTACTGAGTCCGGCTAAAATAGGAAGTTCGAGGGACTGTAATAATTCCATTTTCTGTAATAGCTCATAATTCTGTTCCAGGGTCTTGCTAAAACCAAATCCGGGGTCGATTATGATGTCGTTGATCTGTAGTTCCCTGGCCTTGGCAACCCGTTCGGAGAAATAGTATAAAACATCGATCAAAAGGTCCTTATACTCAGTGTTTTGCTGCATATTTTTGGGTGTACCCCTCATGTGCATCATAATGTACGGGACATTTCGTTTCGCTACTACCAAGAACATATCGTCATCCTGGATACCAGCCGAAATATCATTTATTAGGGCAGCACCCTCTTGCAAACAAGCATCTGCAACCCTACTTCTAAAGGTATCGATAGATAAGATGATTTGCGGGAATTCCTTGATCAATACCTTAACCATGGGAACGATTCTGGATAATTCAATCGCTTCGGAAATGGCACTTGCTCCCGGTCTTGAGCTGTAAGCACCAACATCAATAAAAGTAGCACCTTCCGTAAGCATTTTTTCGACTTGGAACAGCGCACTTTTTTCATCCTGGTATTGTCCTCCATCAAAAAATGAATCGGGGGTAAGATTGAGTATGCCCATAATCTTGGGAGTAGATAGATCAAGGAGTTTACCATTGCAGTTCAGGGTCATACATTTTAAAATAAGGCTCAAAGTTGCCATTATAAAGTTTGATAAACCAACTTTAAAACGCGATCTTTGACGTTTAAATAATTTTAAGCGAAATTTACGCAAATTAGTGAAACTACATGCAGCAGACCTCTGACCAATACGATGCCGTTATAAAAATTTGCAGGGATTTATTCCAGAAAAAAATGAAGGATTACGGCAGTGCATGGCGTATCCTTAGGTTACCTTCGTTAACAGATCAAATTTTCATTAAGGCCCAGCGCATCAGGGGACTTCAAGAAAACGAAGTTCGGAAAGTTGATGAAGATGAACGGTCAGAGTTCATTGGTATCATCAACTATGCTATTATGGCGCTCATTCAATTAGATAAAGGCGTGGTCGAACAACCTGATTTATCTGATAACCAGGCATTGGCACTTTATGATAAACATACTGCAAAGACCAAATCGCTTATGGAGGATAAGAATCATGATTATGGAGAGGCTTGGCGCGATATGCGGGTCAGCTCATTGACCGATTTGATCCTGCAAAAACTTTTGCGCGTTAAACAAATAGAGGACAATAAAGGTAAAACCTTGGTCAGCGAAGGTATTGATGCCAATTATCAGGATATGGTAAATTATGCCGTCTTCGCATTGATCCATTTAAATGAAGATTCCGAATGAGATATCTCGTAGCTTTTTCTAGGGTTTTTGTGGGTATCTTGTTCATTATAAGCGGTTTTATTAAGCTAAACGATCCAGTAGGTTTTTCATTCAAATTAGAGGAATATTTTAGCCAAGGGGTCCTTGATTTACCTTTTTTTATGCCCTATGCTTTAGCTATTTCCCTTTTCGTTGTGGTCTTCGAAGTGCTGTTGGGCGTTATGTTATTAATCGGATTTAGGGCAAAATTCACCATATGGAGCCTGCTATTGATGATTGTGTTTTTTACTTTTTTGACCTTTTACTCGGCCTATTTCAATAAGGTTACCGACTGTGGTTGTTTTGGTGATGCCATAAAACTAACACCCTGGGAATCGTTCTCAAAGGATGTGGTTTTATTGGTTTTCATTGTAATTTTGTTCATAGGAAGGAATCATGTAAAACCCATATTTGGTTCGAATACCAAGCGGGTAGTCACGGCAGTTTCCTTGGTGGTTTGTATTCTATTCGCCAATTATGTTTTGCGACAT
>JAHHKH010000255.1 GCA_018679695.1 Maribacter sp. | reverse complement strand
GCTACCATAGGTGTAGCTGTTTCCCCAACACCTTCGGGCTGCTCCTTGGAGGGAATAATGGAAGTTTCAATACTATCAGGAACATCCTGTATTCTCAGTATGTTGTAATCATGGTAATTGGACTGTTGTACCTTACCATCCACTAAGGTAATTTGTTCCTTGAGTACACTGCTCATACCCATAATCACGCCTCCTTCCATTTGAGCCTTTACATTATCCGGTTGTACCACAACCCCGGCATCCAGGGCAATCCAGAAGCGGTGCACTTTGATGTTGCCCGTATTGCGATCCACCGAAATCTCACAAACCCCCGTACCCAAAGAGCCATGCTCCACGAAGGCTACGCCTTTGGCCCGACCTTCGGGTGAAGGGACGTTCCAATCAGCCATTTCGGCCGCTTTTTCAAGCGTGGCCAAGGCCCTGGGAGACTTGACCATTAATGCTCCTCTCAGCTCCACTGGATCCTTTCCCTGATTATATGCAATTTCATCCAACATGGTCTCAATAGCGAACTTATTGGGCCCATGCCCAACGGAACGCCAATGTTTTAAACGAATACCGTGTGAGGCCTCACGCCATTCCACCCTTTGGTTGGGAATATCATAATGGTCATTTCGTGCCCCACTGGCAACCAAATTACCACCGTCACCCACCACGCAGTGATAGAGCCCTGTTAGCTTCCCCTTGGCATCCAAACAAGCACGTAGACGTTGCAGGGTCAATGGACGAAAAGTACCGTAGGTCACATCATCCTCCCTTGTCCATAACAACTTTACGGGAAGCGGCGCCATTTCCCTGGCCAGTGTTCCGCATTCAAGTACAAAATCGTTCATGCTTCTTCGTCCAAAACCGCCCCCTAAATATTGTAGA
Source organism: Maribacter sp. (assembly GCA_018679695.1). Classification (GTDB taxonomy): domain Bacteria; phylum Bacteroidota; class Bacteroidia; order Flavobacteriales; family Flavobacteriaceae; genus Maribacter_A. Next base: position 2,548 of record JAHHKH010000255.1, on the reverse strand, counting down.
TGTACTTTGACCGCTTCATGGGGAATGCCCAACAGGTCGGGAATACCCAATTTGGTATCGGGCCCTTGCTGACTGCCTACCCATACTTCGGCACTTTTCAAATCTTCTGCCACCTTCATCACAGCATTCAAGGGCTCCATTTGGGCATGGTACACATAGTCGTTCTTAAAATCGACCTCATGGATTTTGTCAGCGATTTTCATGGCACGATCAATAGCACCAACTTCGTTCACAGTTTTCCCCTTTTTGGTTTCGCTGGCAATTTTTGCATAGGTGGGATAGATCTCCTGTGAGTTGAATCCTTTGGCCTGCGCATCGCTCCAATCAATTTGCAATGCTTTCTTTGCATTTAGGGCCGCCTCCAAGGTATGGGCGACAATACCAATGGCATGGTCAAAAGGAACCACTTTTAAAATCCCATCCATTGCCAAAATTTCAGCCTCATTTTTTAAGCTGGGTTTGGCTCCATTCAGCATGCCCCGTTCCAAAACACCATACACCATATCGGGCAGGTGAAGGTCAATGGCAAATTGGGCACTACCATCTACTTTTTCCGGAATCTCGGTTCTCGGAATTTTGCTGCCGATCAAACGAAAATCCTTGGGGTCTTTAAGTCCAGTTTCACTAAAATCGGGCAGGGTTTCCGGTAGGACCAAATAAGGCACCAAATCCCCATAACTTATCTTTCTGTCGCTCTTTTCATGGATAACATGGCTGGCTATGGTGGTCAGTTCATTAACCGGTATATTCCAATGGGTGGCGGCCGAGTGCAACAGTAGGTAGCGCGCTTGTGCCCCCGCTTTACGCATTACGGGATAGTAGCTTTTTGTAGTTCGGCTCCCCACCGTAAACATGAGTTTGCTTCCCGGTACCCAGCCTTCGGAACCGTAGATGTCTGACTCTTGAGGTGAAAATTCCACTAGGACCTTTGACCAGTCGGCGTCCATTTCTTCAGCAAAGATCAAGGGTAAGGAGGTCATTGATCCCTGTCCCATTTCGGCGGCCGGGTTATAAATGGTGATTTGGCCATCTTCGGTAAGTTGTACCCATGCGGTTAGTTCCTGTTTTTTGAGTTGTTCACGAACTTCTGTGGGGTCTTTACAGGAAATCAAGTGGGGCAATAGGCCTGATGCCCCAATAAAAAGGGCCACTCCACTTGACGATTTTAAAAACTGCCTGCGGCTTATAGTTGCTACGGAATCGGATGGTATCGTTTTCATTAGAATATTAGGTCTATTTGGATTTCATTTCACTGGCCAATTCAATGGCTTTTATAACGCGCAAATAGGTACCACAACGGCAAAGGATGCTGTTCATATGGCTTTTTATCTCTTCCCTATTGGGGGTTGGGTTTTTATCGAGCAGCGCTGCGGCCTGCATGATTTGACCGGGCTGGCAATAGCCACACTGCGGGGCCTGGACTTCTATCCAAGCTTTTTGCAATGGATGGTCGCCTTTTTCCGATAAGCCTTCGATGGTCTTTATTTTTTGACCCTTGGCAAAGTTCTCCACTTGCAGCATACAAGCCCTTACGGGCGTATCATCAAGATGGATGGTGCAGGTACCGCATTGCCCGATGCCACAACTGTATTTGGTCCCTGTAAGTCCTAAATGTTCCCGAAGCACCCAGAGCAAAGAGGTGCCCTGGGCAACTTCAACAGCAACCTTTGTATTATTGATATCAAGTGTATAGGTAGGCATGAAAAAAATGTTTTCGTTAAGTTACAGAAAAAAAAGGAAGGTCTTGATCTATTTGGTGTTTCAATTTGGGTTGGTGTAGTGCTTACCCATGAGATCATCAAATTGGTTTTTATTTTATTGAATCCGCTAATAGAGGGTTTGCCTTATACCCGCATTGCTAAGCCTTGGCACATCACAATAGCCAGCGGGACTTGCAATTCAAAAAAACGATTGTTAAAATCCGCTGGTCTTTTTATTTATATCAAAACTTTTTATATCTTTCTAATGCAATATTGAGGGTGCTTTTATTCATTTAAAGGCTGAGAACATACCTGTTGATTTGGTGGGTAATGCCAGCACTGAAAATATTACATCAAAGGGAATGTAAAATGAGTAAAATCATTGTCATTCCCTTTGTATTTTACTATCCTTCTGTATCAATAACCTATGCTCAATTTGGTGATAAGGGACAACGTTTAAAATAAAATCGATGGTACAAATCCAATATTTCCGGGATGAACAGGCACTGTAACATAATTATAGCCGGAGCTGGTGGTATTGCCGAAGCGGCCGGTCTACTCCTAATGGATCGGAGTAACGTTCCCCCTACCCTTTTTATCGGTAACCGCACGCTTTCCAAGGCACAAAAGGTAGCCCAGTGGATAGCAACGGGTATCACTAAACCCTGTTCGGTCAATGCCTTACCCAGGATTTCTTTCATTTCTGTCGTTATACCTTTTTCTGGAAGATGAAATGCATTGACCGAACAGGGTTTAGTGATACCCGTTGCTATCCATTGGGCTACCTTTTGTGCCTTGGAAAGCGTGCGGTTACCGATAAAAAGGGTAGGGGGAACGTTACTCCGATC
>JAHHKH010000248.1 GCA_018679695.1 Maribacter sp. | reverse complement strand
CAATGCACCCAATAGCCATTACCAGGTTAAACAGCAGTTTCCCAAACCCATGGAAATGGACAAACTAATGCGCAATGATGGTAATACATTTACCGATGTTACCGAAGAGGCGGGTCTGAAAACTTTTGGGCTTTCCCTAAGTGCAACTGTCGGTGATCTTAATGACGATGGCTGGGCAGACCTTTACGTATCCAACGATTTTAGCAGCCCGGACTACTGCTTTATAAATAACAAAAACGGTACTTTCTCTGAACAGGTTCGTACCATAACCAAAAACACCTCATTTTATGGGATGGGGGTCGATATCGCCGATTTTAACAACGACGCCTTATTGGATATTTTTCAGGTGGATATGACCGCAGAGGACAATCGCCGATCAAAGGCCAATATGGCAAGTATGAATCCGCAATTGTTCTGGAGCACTGTAAACGCTGGTTTTCATTATCAATACATGCAGAACAGCCTTCAAATGAACAATGGTAATATAAATGATTCATTACCCGATTTTAGCAATATATCCAGATTGGCAGGTATTTCTTCAACTGATTGGAGCTGGGGGCCATTGGTAATTGATTTGGATATGGACGGCTGGAAGGATATTTTCATTGCCAACGGTACGCGTAGGGAAATAAACAACAAGGATTATTTTAAGGAAATAGAAAATAGGAATCTTAGTCAAGATAGTATGTTGGCAAAAAGTCTTGCGATGCCCACAGAGCGTATTGATAATTATGTGTACAGAAACAATGCGAACCTAACATTTTCAAAAATGAATGATGAATGGGGAATTAGTTTCAAGGGATTTTCCAATGGAAGCGTTTATGCTGATTTGGATAACGATGGTGATCTGGAAATTGTAACGAACAATATTGATGATGCCGTTGCATTTTTTGAAAATACAAGTTCTTCTTTGAACAACCACTTAACGCTGAAATTCAATGGGCCTAAAACCAATCCATTTGGTTTAGGTGTAAAAACCTATGTAAAAACCGAAAGCTTAAATCAATTTCAGGAATTGACCCTTTCAAGGGGTTTTCAATCTTCAGTCGCCCCACGATTACACTTTGGAATTGGAAAAAACACCACAGTAGACACTTTATTGGTGAAATGGACAGACGGTAAAAATCAAATTCTGACCAATATCAATGCAAATCAAATTTTGACACTAAACCATAGTGATGCACAGGAAGCAATTGCCCGCACACGAAAAGCACCGAATAAGTACTTTGAGACCAAATCCTCTAGATTTCTTGACCATAGGCATGTTGAAAATCAATATGATGATTTTATCAAAGAGGTCCTTATTCCCCATAAAACCTCGGTTTTAGGACCTTTTGTTGATAGTGCAGATCTCAATGGGGATGGGCTTGAGGATTTTGTTGTAGGTGGAGCAGCAATGAGTGAAACAGGTATTTATCTGCAGACCCCAACAGGTTTTGAAAAGATAACAGTTGATGCGATTAGCCAAGATAAGGGCTTTGAGGATATGGGCATTCATATTTTCGATGCGGATAATGATAATGACCAGGATATATACATCGTAAGTGGTGGTAATGAATTCGAAGCCAACTCCGTCAAACTCCAAGATCGCTTGTATATAAATGATGGGAAAGGCTCTTTTACAAAATCGGAAACTGCTTTACCAGAAATGCTGACAAGCGGTGGAAGGGCATCCAGCTTTGATTTTGACAAAGATGGTGATCTGGATTTATTTGTTGGGGGCAGGCTCGTACCTGGAAATTATCCCTCTCCTGCCAATAGTTATCTACTTGAAAACAAATCAGAGGATGGAATAGCCAAATTCGAAAATGTCACCAATGAAATTGCTCCCATGCTCGAAAATATGGGTATGGTAACAGATGCTTCCTGGACCGATTTTGACAATGATGGATGGACGGATTTGATTGTTGTTGGTGAGTGGATGCCAATAACCATCCTAAAGAATAGCAATGGGAAATTTGAGAACCTAACCGACGATCTTGGACTTAAGGACTCCAATGGATGGTGGTTTAGCATCAAGGAAGGTGATTTTGATAATGATGGGGATAAAGACTTTATTGTGGGCAACCTTGGACTTAATTATAAATACAAGGCAACTGAGGAAGAAACTTTTGATATCTATTTCAATGATTTTGATGAAAACAAAACCAATGATATTGTTTTGAGTTATTTTAATGAAGGAGAAAAGTATCCCTTACGTGGTAGGGAATGTTCTTCCCAACAAATTCCTGCCATTAAAAATAAATTCAAGGATTATTCCTCTTTTTCCACGGCCACATTAATAG
>JAHHKH010000242.1 GCA_018679695.1 Maribacter sp. | reverse complement strand
GCCAGCTTGTTGGGTCCTTCCTCACCCTGCATAAAGGCCTTGGCCCGCTCGTAGCGATCTTCGTCCAATTGCCCAGAGGCATAAACCGCCAGCCCTTCGACCAACCAGTCGATATTCTCAACATTCTCAAAGGTAGGGGACGGGTTATGTTGCCCATGGAATACATGCACCAATTCGTGTACGATCAATTTTTGGGTTGCAACTGTATCCTTGCTTTGGTGTTCGCAGGCTTGGGTCTCCCAAACCCGTGGGGAGAGTATATCCAAGCGATGGGCAATGCCACTGGCGACCATCCAGCATTGCGATTTAAAATCGGGCATATTCCAATCTTTCTGCCATTGTTTGTCGAGACTATCCCTTTCACTAAAAAGATAGACATCGAAATTTTGTTTGAAGTCGCTACCAAAAAATTGGTGGATGTCTTTTTGCCCCTGATCGAGCCAATGTCCTATCTGCTTAGCCTGTTCCTGGTCAATGGCATCGTAATGCAGCTTGTAATTCTTGTTCGCAGTTGTCGAAGTATGTATACCGGGATCGGCTACTGCCGGATCGGTTTTTTGTTTTTGCCTGTCTTGACAGCCCAAGAAGAAAACGATGCCTATAAGGAGTAAGGGTAGCTTTGATTTCATACCCTTCAAGATACTCATTTTATTGTTGTTGTAACAGTTCTTCCACATCAGTTTGTAACTCTTCGTAAGTTTCGTAACTACCAAATCTGAATTTACGCTCATCCCCTTTGGTGATCAGTGTTGCGGGTAGGGCCCCATACCAGGAGGTATCGATATTGTCTGTCCAGATATTGTAATTCGGATCGGTGAGTACGACTACTTCAGGTACGATGGCCAATTTTTTTACAAAGGGATAAATATGGGTATCCAGGCGTTTGGCCTTTTCCAGACTGACTAACAGGATCTTCACCTTCTTGTCGCCATAGGTGCTATTCAGTGTATTGAAATGAGGCATCTCCTTAATGCAAGGGGCACAAGTGGTCGACCAAAAATTTAGGATCAATACTTCATGGTCACCTTCATCGATAAGGTTCTGCAATTCTGAAAAGCTTTCTAGTATCTCAATCGTCGTATTGGGGTTCGTTTCCTCTGAATTACAGGCGGTGTTACCTATGAAAGTGGCTATAGATAAAAACATTGTAAAGTATCTCATAACAAATCCCTATTCCGATTAAACCCGCAAGGTAAGCGCAAAAATGATTCAAAACTGTGATAAATGTTACTTAAGGTAAGTTCTAATTTTCAAGTTGGGATGTTGTAGTCATTATTGGTTCATTTGTTTACCGAATTGGGTCAAGGTCTTGCCAATGGTAGTAAGTGCCTCATAGCCTTCTTCGTCCATTTCGGTATTTACGATAAGGATCCTTCCCAAGTGTGTTTCAGGGTCAAAGAACATATAGGTAGTGACTCCCGGGTCGCCCCCGGAATGGCCTATTTGTCCGTTAGCCCGAAAGCCCATAAAAATACCCGAATTATGTTCGTCCCCTGAGGGCGCTTGACCTTCCCCAGTGCTATGGTGTGAGGCATTCAATTGCTTTTTAAAAAGTTCCGCATAGCTGTTGGACGCCAACAAGGTACCTCTTCCCAAATATCCTTTGATGAGTTCGAGCAGGTAAACGGCCAAATCGGAACTTGAGGTGGTAAAACCACCATCGGGATAGGTGATCAATGAATAGAGGGGTAGGGGTGTTTTTGTATCGGCATATAAAACGGAATGCTGCGCTAGATCTATGGCATCAAAAGACCAACCTGAGGTGGACATCCCCAAGGGGTCCAGAATATGGGTCTGTGTAAACTCGGGAAACGGAATGCCCGTAGCCCCCTCCAATGCCTGTGCAGCTAAAGTAGCGGCAATGTTCGAATATTCGTAGAACGCTCCTGGGGGATTGTTCAAAAAACCTTCCTTTTGGTACCAGGCCCCTTTGTCGCTAAGTATTTTTTCAAGGAAATCGGCCAAAGGGATACGCGTTTCAGGTCCGTTAAAATAATCGGGAACATTGATCTTGGTGGTATCAAGGCTGTGTAAGGGTTCTTTGAGTAAGTAGGACATGCCGTAATAATCGGTATCCAAAATAGTGGAGGTATGGGTAGCCAAATGGCGAAGCGTAATAGGTTCATCGGGGTAATACGGATTATTGACCGCATAGGGTAAATAGTCATTGACCGCGTCATCCAATTTCAATTTCCCCATTTCCTGTGCCTTGAGGAGGGAAATCCCGATAAGGGTCTTGGAAATCGAGGCAATGTTCTGCACCGTATGTTGGGTGTAGGATCTATTGGTCGCTATATCGGCAAGTCCGAAGCCCTTGTTATATAAAACGGCCGAATCGTTGACTATGCCCACAGAAAATCCGTTGATGAAACCTTGCTTATGGATTTGGTCAAGTGCCGTGGTCAATGAATCAGTCAAAAGGATATACTGTGCATTTCCATGGTTTGCCTGTTTATTATTGGTCTTACAGGCAAATAACAATGCCAAACCGAATACGATGATAACCTTGTTCATAGGGTTCTTGGTTGGGATCATGAATATAAGGTATAATAAATGAGCGCCCCAATTTGAAGGGTATCGGAACGGGCCGTACCTTGCAATCGTTCGGTCAACTTTTCAAATAGATCAGCCTCACCGAATTTGCTGGCCAGTATCGCATAATGGTCATTATCGGCCAGCAATAAATGCGATAAATTCGTCGGACTTATTTCAAGGAATGCCTCTTCTTTGACCTTGTTGTGTAATTGGAGGTTTTGCATTTCCAATCCGGAGAAGTCCACCTCAGGTTCATAGTTCAATTGTTGCTTTGTAGGTGGTGTGAGGCCTAATTGTTCCAATGTCGGGTCCAAAACAATCATAAAATCATAGATGAGAACCATGGCATTGGATTTGGCAACCTGCAACACTTGGTCCAGTAAATGCTGTGATTAGGAATAGTAGAGGGACCCGGCAAAAGTGATGATATCGAAATTATTGGGCTCAAAGTCCAAATCCTGCCCATTACAAGGCCGGTATTCAATTTGATCGTGGGGTATCGTATTTTCCAGCATGGCCGTACTGGGATCAATGGCCATGACCTTTTCGCAAAAATGGCTGAGCGCCAAGGCCGATTGCCCGGTACCGCAGCCAACGTCCAAACCATATGCATACCTTGATTTTTCATCCAAACATTTTTGGAGAATAGGCAAATGCAAGCTTGGTCGATAAGCGGTATAGTGCTTTGCGGTAATTGAATCGTAGGCGGTTGACATACCGATTACCTAACTTTGGCCAATGTTGCCAACCAAGACTCGATCTGACTGAACAGTGTAAAATTCTCGATGACCCGTATTTGCCCGTTAAAGCCCCATTTGTCCCTTTCCTTGGGATTACTGAGCATTTCTTCCAGGGCTTCGGCAAGTTGGGTAATATTGCTGGGATCCGCGTTAATCTTTCCATTAATATCGTGCTGTACCTGGGCCCTCAGCCCAGCAGCACCTGATACCAGTACGGGCCTCTGTTTCCACATGGCTTCCGTAGCCGTTAAGCCAAATCCTTCCTGAATGGAATTCTGTACAACAATGGTGGCGCAGCGTTGCAGCGCATTTACGATCAAGGCATTCTCTTTAGGGTTATCCAAGGGTAGTAACAATAGGGCAATAGACTGCTGTAATTCTGGAGTCATCTCCTTGTATTGCTCAATTAATTCGTTCAATACCTCCATGCCTTCAGGGTCATCCGATA
>JAHHKH010000239.1 GCA_018679695.1 Maribacter sp. | reverse complement strand
ACTAGGACTCCCTTCGACTGCCGTGCCCGGGGCAGGCGGGCGCTCAGGATAAACTTCTCGTACTAGTTTTGTTCCAAAAAAAAATCCCAGTAAAAACTGGGATTGTCCAACTTCGTTGGCCTACTAGGACTCGAACCTAGAACGACTGGACCAAAACCAGCTGTGTTGCCAATTACACCATAGGCCATTACTTTCTCTAATAAATACACCGAAAATCAATCTAGAAATTTTCAGTATTAGAGCGTGCAAATATAAGACTAAGTTTGGTTTGCGCAAACATTATTAAAAACAATCATCCAAAAAAAACCAGCGCTATGCGCTGTTAAAGGTTTATCAAAATTGTATGAGCATGTCTATATTAATTACTAAATTCGCCCATCAGGTAAAACCACGTAGTACATGTTTTCAAAGAACTTCGAAAAATGGGACACCATACTCGGATGGGTCGTCTTCTTCATAGCCCTTATCACCTATAGCCTTACCGTAGAACCCACAAGTAGTTTCTGGGATGCCGGTGAATATATTGCAACCTCGGCCAAATTGCAGGTTGGGCATCCACCAGGAGCTCCATTATTGCAAATGATAGGGGCCTTTTTCGCAATGTTCGCCCTTGACCCTGATCAGGTTGCCCGAATGGTAAACATTGTTTCAGGCGTATCAAGTGCCTTCACTATTCTATTCATGTTCTGGACCATAACCAATCTTACTAAAAAACTGATTTCCCAGGAAGAGACTATGACCAATAGTAGGTCAATCGCCGTATTGGGTAGTGGACTTGTTGGTGCGTTGGCATTTACATTTTCAGATAGTTTCTGGTTCAATGCCGTGGAAACCGAGGTGTATGCCATGGCAAGCTTTATTATGGCCCTATTGCTTTGGTTGGGAATAAAATGGACGGATAATTTAGACCAACCTAGAGGTAATCGTTGGCTTATACTTATTTCATTTGTAGTGGGTTTGACATTCGGTATTCAGTTCATGGGCTTCTTGGCCATACCCTCTATAGGACTCTTGTATTACTTTAAAAGGTACAAGACCACCACGGTCAAGAACTTTCTTATCGCCAATGTATTGGTAATCACAGTTCTCATGCTGGTCTACAAATTTTCATTGACCTATGTTTTAAAACTTTTTGGATGGGCCGAGGTCTTTTTTATCAATAGCGTTGGGCTGCCCTTTAACTCGGGTTCTTTGATCATGGGACTCCTTTTTATCGCTGCTTTTTATTTTGGCTTGCGATATACACGTAAGAACGACTTTCGCATTGCCAATACCACGGTACTTTGTTTGATGTTCCTGTTTTTTGGCTTTTCATCCTGGTTGATGCTGCCCATAAGGGCCAATGCCAATGTAATCATCAACGAGAACAATCCATCCGATGCAAGATCATTGTTAGCCTATTACAACAGGGAACAATACCCTGGAGTTGATAGTCCGGTATATGGTGCTTATTATTCCGATCTGTTCGCTCCGGCAGGTAAGGAAATGGACGATAAACCCAAGTACGAAAAAGACGAAAAACTGGGTAAGTACGTAATCGTCAACTATTATAAAAATGCCTTACAGGATTCCAACGAAAAGCACAAGGGTATTTTACCACGAATGTGGAGTGGGCAACATGCCGAAAACTATATGCGTTATTTCGGCCCGTTGGATTTCAAAATGACCCAATCGAACGACGAGTTGCGGCAAGCGGTAAACCAGGTAAAAACCGGATATGCCAATGGGGAGATCGATACCGAACAATATATAAGTTTCCTAAAGCGATTTAGCGATTATATCGAGGTTCAACCCCCTACTGTCTGGGACAACATAAAATATATGTTCGAGTTTCAGTTTGGTTACATGTACTGGCGCTATTTCATGTGGAATTTTAGCGGAAAGAATAATGATGTACAAGGACGTTATGACGAAAACGGCAATTGGCTGAGTGGAATTAATTTTATTGATGAAATGCGATTGGGAAGTCAAGACAATCTCCCTACTGATATAAAAAACAACAAGGCAAGGAACACCTATTTCTTTTTACCCCTTATTTTGGGAATTATAGGAATCCTGTTCCAAGTTTCAAAAAATCCCAAAATGTTTTGGGTTTTGTTTGTCTTCTTTCTGTTCACCGGGTTAGCGATCCAATTTTATACGAATCCCTATATATTTCAACCACGGGAACGGGATTACTCCTTGGTAGGTTCATTCTATATTTTTGCTTTATGGATAGGGCTTGGGGTCTATGGCCTGTTTGATGAGTTCAAAAAATGGCTTACGCCCAAAATATTGGCACCCGCGGTAACTCTAATTTGTTTACTGGCCGTGCCGACAGTGATGGCCGTTCAAAATTGGGATGATCATGATCGGTCTAACCGATACACTGCCGAATCCTCTGCAAAATCATATTTGGATTCCTGCCAAAAAGATGCGGGGGCCATACTGTTCACTATAGGTGACAATGACACCTTCCCTGTCTGGTATGCCCAGGAAATAGAGAATTATAGGACCGATGTTCGCGTGGTTTGTACAAGTCTTTTTGAAACAGATTGGTATGTGGATCAAATGAAACGAAAAGCCTACACGAGTGAACCCATTCCTTCACAAATAAGTCATGATAAATATAGATGGGGTTCGCGGGATGTACTGTATTTTCAAAATGTAGATCCCTTATTTAATCGCGAAGTATCAAAAAGCAGGTGGGATATTAAAGATTTTATTGATTGGATCGATAGTGACAAGCCGCAGACTAAATTCAAGTTTTTCCTGGAACAACAGGATGTTGATGTCAATGAATATCCTGAGAACACGCAAAACCTTGTATACTATCCTACCCAGAAGATCCGTATACCTGTAAATAAAAAGAATGCCTTGGAAAGTGGTTTGGTCAAGGAAAAGGATTCTGCTCTTATGGTTGATTACATAGATATTGACCTCCCAGGGGCCATCACCAAGAAAAGCATGATGATGTTGGATATTGTTGCCAATAATGATTGGAAAAGACCACTTTACTTTTCAGGTGGAAGCTTTGATGATGCGGAATTTATATGGATGAAGGATTATCTGCAATTAGAGGGTCTTGCCTATAAATTGGTACCCATAAAAACTGAAAGGAGTAATTCTTTTGATATGGGTAGAATCGATTCGGACCTCATGTACGATATCGTCACCAAATGGGATTGGGGCAATTCGGGTAGCCCGGATATTTATCATGATTCGCAAACAAGGATTCAGGGAATTTCCTATCGAAGCAACCTGGCCCGTTTAATGCATCAGCTCATTGAGGAAAACAAAATCGACAAGGCCAAGGATATCATAAATTTGGCCATGGACAATTTGCCTGTTGCCCATTTTGCATATTACCATTTTGTAGTGCCTTTTATAGATGGCTATTACAAGGTCGGTGAAACGAACAAAGCCCATGACCTCTATCACACCATGAAGAAAATATATCAGGAGCGATTAGAGTATTATAACGGCATACCCCTAGATCAACAATACGATAAGATTGATGATATTATTAGCGATATGGAATCCTATCGCAGGGTAATCGATGTGCTCATCGAAAATAACGATCGGGATATGGCCGAAAAGGAAACCTTGATATTCAATGAATACATAGATAAATTCGATCATTTCTATAAAGATGAAATCCTGGAGGAAGAACCTGTCATTGGTAGTAATCCTGATATGTCAGATACGGTTGAAATCGACAGTAGTTCTGCGGAAGAAAAGGAGTTGGATTCGGCATTGGTTCCTGCGGAAAACTAAATTTCCGATACTTTGCAAACCAATATGTGTTTCGAACTTTGATTAATGTCCTCGCCGTATTCTTGTACGTTACCTATAGGCCAGGAACACCACTTAATTTAAAAAAATAAAAGGTTGCGGAATTTAATTTAAACGTACTCGTTCAGTATGCCTATGAGTGTATTCGCATCTTGTTCACCGCTTTGGCGCCATACCATTTCCCCTTTTTTATAGATCATCAGTGTGGGCAAACCTTTAACGCGAAGGGCTTGCGAAAGCTCTTTGTTCTTATCAACATCAATCTTTATAACCTTTCCTTTATCGCCAAGGGCAGCAGCAACATCCCTGAGTACAGGATGCATTGCGGTTGATTGTTCATTCCACTCTGCGTAGAAATCCAATAAAACTGGAACATGTAAATCTATGAGTTCACCAAACTTAGACATATATAGTTCTTTTGGTTAAGAGCCAAATGTAAGAAAAAATGTTAAAAAACCAGTGTTTACTACGTTTTTGTAACGAAAGCATGCAGTTAAATTCATGTTAAGGACTTTTTCTTTAATGTGATAACCGTGATTTCTGGCCATATACCAACCCTGCCTGGGTAGCCCAAAAATCCAAATCCCCTATTAACATTTATATATTGGCCCAATTCCTTGTAGATTCCTGCCCAATATTTATACCTCCATTTAACCGGGCTCCATTTAACCCATCCAGGTATTTCAATACCAAACTGCATTCCATGGGTATGACCACTTAGTGTAAGGTGATAATGATAATCATCGTGAATAACAACATCTTCCCAATGCGATGGATCATGGCTCATTAAAATCTTAAAATCATCTTTGGAAATTGACTCCGCTGCTTTGCTTAGATCACCGGCTTTCTTGAAACCACCCCTACCCCAATTCTCGACACCTACTAAGGCTATTCTGTCATCACCTTTGTGTAGATATCTACTTTCATTCAATAAAAGTTCAAAACCAATTTCTTTTTGAAGTTTTTTCAATTCTTCGAGATTTTCACTTTTTAATTCCTCAGTGTCCCAAGTCACATAATCCCCGTAATCATGGTTCCCTAATATAGAGAACTTACCCCCTTTTGCCTTAAGTTTGGAAAAGGTTTCTTTCCAAGGAACCATTTCCTCAGCTTTATTGTTTACCATATCACCTGTAAACAGAATTACCTCACTTTGTTGCTTGTTGATGAGATCTATGGCGTATTCTATTTTATTGCTATTATCAAAACTACCACTGTGAACATCGGAAATCTGGGTTATCTGAAAACCGTCAAAAGCATTGGGAAGGTCATCAAATTCCAAATTATACTTTAGTACTTGAAAATTATATTTACCCCTATACATGCCATACAACAATGCTCCAAAAGGAATAGCGGCAATCCCCATAGCTATTATGCTTAAAAATCTTCTTCGTTCAGGCAGACTGAATTCTTTGGTCCCTCCAAAAAGCTTATGATAAAGGCCAGTCAAAAACCGAAAGAGATCCTCGGAAAATAGGAAGATTATAGTAATAAGCTTAAAGGTGATCAATGTTATCAAAAAACCGAATGCATAACTTTTTGGCCTACTTAAAACCCTACCAGCTTCCTCACCCCAGGTGAACTGATAAATAAAATTCAGAAGTACAATGAGCGAAATACCCATATAGGTGAAATACACCCAAGGATATCGTGTAACGGTTTTTAAGGCCTGTAAAACATAGAATCCCAATGCAACATAAATTGCAATGAAAATAATCCAACGTAGCATATGAGGGTTTTTAGCAAATATATTTCTTAATAAGATTTCGTTAACACCATTTACGGTTTATTTAACTTCTTTAAGTACATTTTTTATACGCTTGAGATTCGAAATATAAACCCCTTGGTCACTCAATAATGAAGGAGAGTTCATCGATACTGGTGGGACAGTATCCAATAGCTTGTCGTATTTTGTCCCGGATAAATGGATGGCCTTAAACCCAATATCCTTAAAATGTTTGGCATTCCCCGCATTTATTCCTCCTCCGGGCATTATTGTGCAGGTTGTAGCCTTATCATCCAATTGCGATAATAACGGAATACCCTTCAAGGCAGAATTTTGTTGCCCTGATGATAAAATACAATCAACCCCAATCGCTTCCAATTTTTTCAAGGCATCCATCGGGTCCAAAACCCAATCAAAAGCCCTATGAAAAGTAAATTTTAGATGTTGCGATTCTTCGATCAACTTTTTGGTACGCTCAATATCCAATGTAAAATTGGCATGCAATATTCCCGACACAATTCCCTCAAAACCTAGCTCAACACAAAGGGCGATATTCTCTTTCATGATATTGAAACCCATATCTGAATACGTAAAATCACCACTTCTTGGTCGAATGAGTACGCGAACGGGAATCTCGATGTTTTCCTTTACACTTTTCAAAAGGCCATAAGAAGGGGTGATTCCGCCTACGGCCAACTCAGAGCAAAGCTCAATACGGTCTGCCCCGGCCTTTTGGGCATTCATGGCAGATTCCAAGGAATTGGCGCAAACTTCTACTAACATATTGCTTATATTTAGCTGATTAAAAGTAAGGAACACTACGAGATGAAACGAAGAAAATTTCTAAAAAATTCAAGCACCTTAACCGCCGGATTGATTTCTGCACCCATGCTTGCCACATGTAATGAAAACAATACCAAGACAAACGGTCCTGATGAAATTTCAACGGGAATAAAACCCATTGCCATTTGTACTTGGAATTTTCATAACGCTACTGCCAAAGCCTGGGAGGTTTTGGACCAAGGTGGAAGTTCTTTGGATGCAGTTGAACAAGGTGTAATGATCGAAGAGGCCGATGTAAACAATCAGACTGTTGGTAAGGGCGGTCGCCCGGACAGGAACGGCGATGTAACCCTGGATGCTTGTATTATGGATAAGGATGGAAACTGCGGGGCGGTCCTTTGCTTGCAAAACATTGCCCACCCTATTTCAGTTGCCCGAAAGGTTATGGAAGACACACCTCATGTGATGTTGGCGGGAAAAGGTGCTGAGCAATTTGCCTATGAAAAAGGATTTGAAAAGGAAGACCTGCTCACGAAAAAATCAATGCAGGAATGGACCGAATGGAAAAAAACATCGCAATACAAACCCATTATTAATATTGAAAACCATGACACGATTGGAATGTTGGCCATTGATAAAAACGGTGATATTTCAGGTGCATGTACCACAAGTGGCATGGCCTATAAATATGCCGGTCGTGTTGGTGACTCCCCGATCATTGGAGCCGGCCTTTTCGTTGACAATGAAATTGGTGGGGCCACGGCCACCGGAGTAGGTGAGGAAGTGGTAAGAACCGTAGGAAGCTTTTTGATAGTAGAACTAATGCGTCAGGGAAAATCGCCCCAAGAAGCCTGTGAGGAAGGTGTAAAACGTATTATTGCCAAGAATAAGGACAATACCGATTTCCAGATTGGCTTTATTGCCATGAACAAGAAAGGGGAAACTGGCAGTTACTGTATTCAGCCCGGATTTACTTTTAGGAAATATTCAGAAGCGGGTCACGTGAACAATCCATCAGATTCTTTTATAAAAACATAAATATTAATCACAAATAGATAATCTTCGTAGTTTTGAAAATCAATCAAGTATAACCACAATGGCTGAACAGAAACGACTTTTTTTATTGGATGCCTATGCATTGATTTTCCGTGGGTATTATGCTCTTATAAAAAATCCAAGAATTAATTCCAAGGGAATGGACACCTCAGCTATAATGGGGTTCACCAATTCACTTTTCGATGTCATAAAAAGGGAGAAACCAGACCACCTTGCCGTATGTTTTGATAAAGGCGGAAGTGTGGAAAGAACGGAGATGTTTCCTGATTATAAAGCAAATCGACTTGAGACACCAGATGCCATAAAAATTGCAATACCCTTTATTCAGGAAATCTTAAAAGCCATGCATATTCCCATTGTGGTCCAGGAGGGTTGGGAAGCCGATGACATCATTGGTACATTGGCAAAACAGGCCGAAAAAGAGGATTACAAGGTTTATATGGTTACCCCAGATAAGGATTTTGGACAATTGGTATCGGAGAATATTTTCATGTATCGCCCTGCCCGAATGGGTAATGGCATTGAAATTTGGGGAATACCCGAAGTTCAAAAACGTTTTGGGGTGGAAAGACCCGAACAGGTAATCGATTATCTGGGAATGATGGGTGATGCCAGTGATAATATTCCTGGTCTTCCCGGTGTAGGTGACAAGACTGCCAAAAAATTCATTGATGAGTTCGGTTCTTTAGAAGGTCTTCTTGCCAATACTGATAAACTAAAGGGCAAAATGAAGGAGAAGGTCGAGGAAAACGGCGAGCTGGGGCTGCTTTCAAAAAAGTTGGCCACAATTTGTACCACGGTTGATGTGAAGTTCAATGCCAAGGATTATGAAATGTCGGTTCCAGATGCTAAACAAGTCCAGATAATTTTTGATGAGCTCGAATTTAGAAGGCTCAAGGATCAATTTATAAAGATTTTTTCAGAAGAAACCTCTGGGGCAAATGAAGCGAACAACGATACGCCTGCTGCCAAAAAAGTGGTGACTGAAGCCGGTGGTGGGCAATTCTCACTCTTCGGAAGTGATGGGAATTCCCCGGCTACCATTAAAGAAACCTCCGGAAGAAAGACCATAAAAGACGTACCCCATGTGTATCAGAGTGTGACAACGGGTATGGCCATGAAATTGTTCATGCAAAACCTGATGAAACAAACCTCGGTATGTTTTGATACAGAGACTACAGGATTGAATCCGCTTACCGCAGAATTGGTAGGTATCGCTTTTTCCTGGGAAGCCGGTAAAGGATTTTACGTACCCTTTCCAGCTGATAAGAATGAAGCTCAAGAGATTATTGAGACGTTAAGGCCATTTTTCGAATCGGAAGCCATTGAAAAAATCGGGCAAAATTTAAAATATGACATTAAGGTCCTTCATAAATATAACCTTCAAGTCAGAGGCAAATGCTTTGATACCATGTTGGCCCATTATCTGATCAACCCCGATATGCGACACAATATGGATGTCCTTGCCGAGACCTATCTCAATTACACTCCTGTTTCAATTACCGAAATTATTGGTAAAAAGGGTAAAAATCAATTGAGCATGCGCGATGTACCTTTGGAGCAACAGACCGAATACGCCGTTGAGGATGCAGATATTACGTTTCAATTGGCGCAGCACTTTAGACCGGAACTACATGAAGCCAATACCCAAGAACTGTTCAATACCATAGAGATTCCGCTACTACATGTTTTGGCCGATATGGAGTTGGAGGGTATTAACCTCGATAAGGAATTCTTGAATTCGCTTTCTGAAGATTTAGATAATGATATAAAAAAATTGGCTGCGAAAATCTATGAAATCGCGGGTCAGGAATTCAACATAGCATCCCCTAAGCAATTGGGTGAAATTCTTTTTGACAAACTAAAATTGGTAGACAAACCGAAGAAGACAAAAACCGGACAATATTCCACTGCCGAAGATGTGCTGTCCTACTTGGCAAAAGACCATGAGATCATTCGAAATGTTTTAGAGTATAGGGGTTTGAGCAAACTCAAAAGCACGTATGTAGATGCCTTACCCCAACAGGTCGAGGAAAGTACAGGTCGTGTGCATACTGATTATATGCAAACGGTGGCGGCAACAGGAAGACTGAGTAGCAATAATCCCAATCTTCAGAATATCCCTATCCGAACAGAACGCGGACGACAAGTTCGCAAAGCCTTTGTTCCCAGAGATGAAAACTATACCTTGTTAGCTGCCGATTATTCGCAGATAGAACTAAGGATCATTGCGGCTTTGAGCGAAGAAACCACAATGATCGAGGCCTTCAAGAACGGTGAGGATATTCATGCTTCAACGGCATCAAAGGTTTTTAATACCCCGTTAGAGGAAGTGACGCGCGAACAACGCGGCAATGCCAAGACAGTGAACTTCGGGATAATCTATGGCGTATCTGCCTTTGGATTGAGCAACCAAACCGATTTGACACGAACAGAGGCCAAAGAGTTGATCGATACCTATTATAAAACCTATCCCAAACTTCGAAATTTTATCAGTGATCAAATTGATTTCGCCCGCGACCATGGTTATGTGCAGACCGTTCTTGGTCGACGCAGGTACCTAAAAGACATCAACGCGGGTAACGCAGTGGTGCGAGGGGCGGCAGAACGAAATGCTGTTAACGCACCAATACAGGGAAGTGCCGCGGATATCATCAAAATTGCGATGATCAACATCCATAAAAAACTTTCCGAGGGCAATTATAAAACCAAGATGCTTCTACAAGTACATGATGAATTGGTTTTTGACGTTTATAAACCAGAATTGGAAGAACTCAAGGTCCTTATAAAATCTGAGATGGAAAACGCCTATGAACTTAAGGTTCCTTTGGATGTGGATTTGGGCGAAGGAAATAATTGGTTAGAGGCACATTAAAAGTGTCTTGCTACCTTATTAACGTTAAAAATTAGCCAAAATCCAGGCTCTTAACAGGAAGTACATACTAATCCTTAAATACTTTGCGTTGCTAATTAATCAGCTGGTATTCCGTTATTAATTACTTAGTAGATGAAAAGGACTGTCTTTCTTGTATGTTTAATTGGGTTATTATGTTCTTATGGGCATGCTCAGGAGAACAATATAAATGCGGACTTACAGGTTGAAACCGCGACTAAACAGAAAGTAAAAGTATTTCCCAATCCCGCGACGAATGTGGTAAATATTCTTGGGTTATTGAATAGTCAAAAAGCCGATATATTGATTTCTGATGTTTATGGGAATGTGATGCTAAAGCATCAATGGAGAATCAAGAACAATGCCTTGAACATTCCAATTGTTAATCTTACTTCTGGAATATATATTGTCACGATCATCTCAAACAAGCAAAAAGTACAAACCAAGTTCTATAAAAAATAAAACCCTGATACTAATATCAGGGCTTCTCTAAGATAGTTCTTAAACCTTATCTTTTTATAAATACCAATTCACCACCAT
>JAHHKH010000204.1 GCA_018679695.1 Maribacter sp. | reverse complement strand
AGAGATTACCCTTTCCCAAGAGGATATCCTGCAACACATTACCGACTATGGTATTGTTGGTTTGGGAGGCGCGACCTTTCCCTCACACGTTAAATTGAACTTAAAGAACGACGGGCATGTTGATTGTCTAATTATCAACGGAGTGGAATGTGAGCCCTATTTGACTGCAGACCATAGGTTAATGCTTGAAAAGGCGGAAGAAATTATCGTGGGCATTCAAATCCTTATGCACGCGTTGCATATAGAAAAAGCCATTATCGGAATAGAAAATAATAAGAAGGATGCCATTTCGGTCTTAAAGGAGGCCACTAAGTCCGATTCCAGGATCAAGGTTGCAGCACTAAGGGTGAAGTACCCGCAGGGAAGTGAAAAACAACTCATTCGCGCCATTTTGAAACGGGAAGTTCCAAAAGGTGGATTGCCCATGGATGTTGGTGTAATCGTACACAACGTGGGAACTATTTTTGCCATTTATCAAGCAGTACAATACAATCAGCCCTTAATAGAGCGGGTAGTTACGGTAACTGGGAAAAAGCTCGAGAATCCTTCGAACTTTTGGGTCAAGATAGGTACGCCTATCAAAGATTTAGTTGAAGAAGTTGGTGGTGTTCCCGAGGGAACACGAAAAATAGTAAATGGTGGTCCTATGATGGGTAAGGCCATTAAAAATACCGATGTACCAATTACGAAAGGCACCTCGGGTATACTGGTCATTTCAGAAGAAGAAGCCAGCAGGAAAGAGCCTAAGAACTGCATTAGATGCAGCCAATGTGTATTTGTATGCCCTATGGGATTAGAACCTCACCTGTTAATGAACTTGAGTGAAAAAGGCCTTTACGAGCGAGCCGGAAATGAAGATATAATGACCTGTATCGAGTGTGGCTCTTGTAGTTATGTCTGTCCTTCACATAGACCTTTATTGGACTATATACGTTTTGGAAAGAGTATTGTAAAGAAACTGGAAACTTCAAAGAATTAGCATGTCGGATCAAACTATTGTTATATCAGCCTCACCACATGTTCATTCTGATAGAACTTCGAAGAAATTAATGTATGATGTGCTCATAGCACTGATTCCGGCATTTTTAGTATCTATTTACGTATTTGGGTTGGGTGCTTTATTGATTACCGCAACAGCCGTAATTTCGTGTTTGCTGTTTGAATATGTTATTCAAAAGTATCTATTGAAAACCGAGATTACCATAACCGATGGGTCTGCCCTCATTACAGGGATTTTACTGGCCTTTAACCTTCCTTCGAGCTTGCCCATTTGGATGGTTGTTATCGGAAGCTTTATTGCTATTGGTGTGGCCAAATTGTCCTTTGGCGGTTTAGGATATAACATATTCAACCCGGCCCTTGTGGGGCGGGTTTTTTTACTGGTTTCCTTTCCTGTACAGATGACGATGTGGCCTACACCAGTCGAAAACAATACAACATTGGCAGATGCCGTAACCGGCGCAACTCCCTTAGGAATTATAAAGGAAGAGTTGTTGTATGGTAGCACGATGACGGAGATTAGTACAAAGATCCCATCTACGCTTAATCTTTTATTGGGCTTTACAGGAGGATCTGTGGGCGAAATGTCGGCCTTGGCACTTCTATTAGGGGGCATCTTTTTAATTGCCAGAAAGGTGATTACCTGGCATATTCCGGTCGTTATCTTGGTCACCATGGCTATTTTCATAGGGGTTTTCTGGTTTATAGACCCGGAACACTATGCGAATCCACTGATTCATCTTTTATCGGGAGGGGCCATTCTCGGGGCCTTTTATATGGCGACCGATTTGGTTACCAGCCCCATGACCAAAAAAGGAATGGTGGTCTTTGCAGTGGGCATCGGAATCATAACTGTCGTCATTAGACTGTTCGGCGCATATCCTGAAGGGGTTTCATTTGCCATTCTAATAATGAACGCCTTTGTGCCCCTTATCAATACCTATTTTAAACCAAGACGATTTGGGAATAAGATCAAGTCGAAAATGATATGAATATGAGCAAAAAGAAATCCACCTTCCTCAACATGATATTGGCACTTTTTGTGATTACATTGGTTGCCGGATTGTCTTTGGGTTATGTTAACGATTTGACCAAAGGTCCAATAGCAAAAGCAAAACTGGAACGCAAGGTAAATGCCTTGAAAGAAGTATTGCCTGATTTTGATAACAATCCAGTAGAAGATGTGCGTAAAATAGCTTCTGATAAGACCAAGGACAGTATCGAAATCTATACTGCATCTTTAAAAAATACGGTCTCAGGGACTGCAGTTATTGGCTCTTCCGAAAAAGGGTTCAGTGGTCTTGTCAAAATCATGGTGGGTTTCAAACCTAACGGAACTATTAAAAATATCGTTGTTCTGGAACAAAAGGAAACTCCTGGCCTTGGGACCAAAATGAAGGACGAGAAATTCATAAAGCAATTCAGGGAAAAAGATCCCTCAACATTCAATTTAAAGGCTACCAAGGACGGAGGTGATGTAGATGCGCTAACCGGAGCTACTATCACTACTAGGGCCTTTGGCGAAGCCGCGCAGATGGCTTATGATGTTTTTGTAGCGCATACCGAACCTCAAGAAAAATTCAAGAAATAAGAACTTATGTCCGAAAAGCTGAATCAAAAGCAAAATTTTCTGAAAGGGATTATCAAGGACAATCCGGTTTTCGTCATGTTATTGGGTATGTGCCCGACCCTGGGTGTAACTTCCTCGGCATTCAATGGTTTAGGAATGGGGGTTGCTACGCTTTTTGTGCTGCTAATGTCAAATATAGTGGTCTCATTGATCAAGTCCCAAATTCCTGCTAAAGTTAGGATACCTGCATTTATTATTATCATAGCCTCATTCGTGACCATTGTTGAAATGGTCCTGGAAGCCTATTTGCCAGTTTTGTTCGAGCAATTAGGAATTTTCATTCCCTTGATTGTTGTAAACTGTTTAATATTGGGTAGGGCAGAGGCCTTTGCTTCCAAAAACAATATGGTTTCCTCTATTATCGATGCTTTAGGAATGGGAACTGGTTTTACCATAGCACTTACGTTTTTGGGAGCTGCAAGGGAAATTTTCGGTAGTGGTAGCATTTTTGACCTTCGTTTTGTATCGGAGGATGCCAGTACCTTGATTCTCTTCATATTGCCACCTGGGGCCTTTATCGCCTTGGCCTATCTTACCGTATTGTTCAATAGAATTGCTACCAAAACAAGTTAAAAATGGAATATATCATAATTCTAATAGCTGCTGTTTTTGTCAACAATATCGTACTCTCGCAATTTTTGGGAATATGTCCGTTTTTAGGGGTTTCCAATAAAGTTTCTACTTCTGTAGGCATGTCCGGGGCCGTACTTTTTGTCATGACGATCGCCACACTGGCCACATATTTATTGCATGAATTTATATTGGTGCCCTCTGGGATGGACTATCTA
>JAHHKH010000138.1 GCA_018679695.1 Maribacter sp. | reverse complement strand
CACCCATACCGCCAAGACGCACACCACAATACACATTTTTCGATAGTTGTTTTACAATGGGTTTCTTAATCTTTCCAACCCCCATAATGCCACTCCATCTTCGTTCTATTTCAAAGGGTACCTTTGGTAGAATCATTTCGGACAACATCTTTTGCAACTGTTCTTGGATTTGAGGTGTCTGACCATGCTCATAGGTTTCTTCACCCTTAAAATCCAAATTTCGACCTCCCCCAAGTAGAATACGATTATCTATATTCCTAAAATAATAATACCCTTCATCTAAATGAAAAGTTCCCCTTATATGCAGATTGGGGATAGGCTTAGTGACCAATACCTGGGCTCGGGCAGGTACTACTTGCTCTTTAAGGAGTTGGGGTGCAAATCCGTTTGTAGCAATGAATAATTTTGAGGTTTTAAAATTAAAAGCATTTGTTTTGACCTCAACTGCATCGGATAAACTTTGATATTCCTTGACCGTAATCGCATTAAGAATGGATATTCCCTTTGATAATGCCAGTTTTAACAATCCTTGCATCATCTTTCCCGTATCAATTTGGGCCTCATGGACATTGGTAATATAGTACTCTTTTATGCCTTTAAAAGCGTATCTATTCGATTGTAATTTAAACGGATCTGAACCAAATACCGGGTTTAATAGCCTATTCACTATCTCTAAATTCGCAATACACTTATCATAGAGTTCACTATTCCCCTCAACAAATAGTTCGTGACCTCCATTTTGTTGAAAATCCAATGATTCATCCCCTAAATTTTTTCGTAGTAATTGTATTCCTTTCCATCGCTTTTGAACCAATTGAAACACTTCTTCCTCTGAATGTGAATCTAGGTCTGAAAGCACTTCGGAAATACTTCCAAAACATGCAAAACCAGCATTTTTTGTACTTGCGCCCTCCGGTAATGCCCCTTTTTCCAAAACCAATATTCTGGCGCTTGGGTATTCTTCACGGAGGGCCAGTGCACAATTTAGACCAACAATGCCACTACCTACAATAGTAAAGTCAATATTTGACAACCAAGTTTTAAACTCCCAATAGCTCAGATCCATACCCTAATATAAAAAACCCTGACCGATTGGTCAGGGATTTTGTTCTATTCTTCTTTCTCTGG
Source organism: Maribacter sp. (assembly GCA_018679695.1). Lineage (GTDB taxonomy): Bacteria > Bacteroidota > Bacteroidia > Flavobacteriales > Flavobacteriaceae > Maribacter_A. The sequence continues at coordinate 2,655 of JAHHKH010000138.1, read as the reverse complement.
TTCTATTTCAAAATCCTCCATGAATTTAGTAGTATAATTGCCCGCCAAATAATCAGGATGCTCCATGAGCTGTCTATGAAACGGTATTGTGGTTTTAATACCTTCAATGACAAATTCATCCAAAGCACGCTTCATTTTGTTAATAGCTTCCTCTCGTGTCTGTGCCGTTGTAATCAACTTGGCAATCATAGAGTCATAATTGGGCGGTATGGTATACCCGCTATAAACATGGGTGTCCATTCGAACACCGTGACCTCCTGGAGTATGAAGTGTCGTGATTCTGCCAGGAGATGGTCTAAAGTCATTATAGGGATCTTCAGCATTGATCCTACATTCAATAGAATGAAGTTTAGGATAGTAATTTTTTCCAGAAATAGGAACACCGCCAGCAACCAATATTTGCTCCCTAATTAAATCATAATCTACCACTTGCTCCGTAATAGGGTGCTCGACCTGTATACGGGTATTCATTTCCATGAAATAGAAATTTCGATGCTTATCAACCAAAAACTCTATGGTTCCAGCGCCTTCGTATTTTATATATTCAGCCGCTTTAACAGCCGCATTACCCATAGCTTCCCTAAGATTATCGGTCATAAATGGAGAAGGGGTTTCCTCGGTAAGTTTTTGGTGTCTCCTTTGGATTGAACAATCGCGTTCAGATAAATGACAAGCCTTTCCGTATTGGTCACCTACAATCTGGATTTCGATATGGCGAGGTTCTTCGATCAACTTTTCCATATACATTGCTCCATTTCCAAATGCTGCGGTTGCTTCCTGAACTGCACTGTTAAAAAGGTCTTCCAATTCCTCTTCCTTCCAAACAGCACGCATTCCTTTACCCCCGCCACCGGCAGTTGCCTTTATCATAACAGGATACCCCATCTTTTTGGCAACCTTCTTGGCATCCGCTACATCCTTTAATAAGCCATCTGAACCTGGAACTGTGGGCACCCCGGCCTTTTTCATGGTTGCTTTGGCAGAGGCCTTATCCCCCATTCGATCAATGTGTTCACCCGAGGCACCAATAAACTTGATCTCGTGCTCAGCACAGATTTTGGAAAATTTGGAATTCTCAGAAAGGAAACCATATCCTGGATGTATGGCATCGGCATTGGTAATCTCTGCAGCAGCAATGATATTTGGAATCTTAAGGTAGGACTCATTACTGGGTGCAGGACCAATACACACAGCCTCATCTGCAAACCTTACATGTAGACTTTCTTCATCGGCCTTTGAATAGACTGCTACGGTTTTAATTCCCATCTCCTTGCAGGTTCTGATAATTCGTAGTGCTATCTCGCCCCTATTTGCAATAAGTATTTTTTTGAACATCTTTTAAGTTTTAAATCCTAAGTTTTAAGTATTAATCAGTGTAAAACACGAATATTCCACTTAAAATTTACTAAGATGGGTCTACTAAGAACAGCGGTTGGTCAAACTCCACGGGAGATGAATCCTCAACCAATATCTTCACAATCTTACCGGACACTTCAGATTCAATATCATTGAATAGTTTCATTGCCTCGATAACGCAAAGCACATCCCCTTTACCTATGGTAGTTCCAACTTCTACAAAAGCGGGTTTATCAGGTGATGGTTTTCTATAGAAAGTACCAATAATAGGCGATTTGATCGTTATGTACTTAGAATCGTCTTCAGCTGCTTCAACAGCAGGGGAAGCAGGAGCTGCAGCCTCTGGCAAGGTGGGAGCTACCGCGTGGGCCATAGGCGATTGGGCCATTGGTATCTGCTGTACATAAGTGGGTTCATTGCTACTTATAGTCCCCGTTCTAATGGTAATCTTGATATCGTCTGTTTCTAACTTGACCTCACTAGCCCCGGACTTAGCCACAAATTTTATGAGGCTTTGTATTTCTTTAATATCCATTGAAAGTATTTTATATTAAGTCTATTGATTAATTGTTATATGCCCATTTTAAATAAATAGATCCCCAGGTAAAACCGCCGCCAAAGGCAGCAAACACCAAGTTATCCCCTTTTTTAAGTTGTTCTTCATAATCATTTAATAGTAATGGTAATGTCGCTGATGTTGTATTACCGTACCTATGTATATTTATCATGACCTTAGAATGGTCTAACCCCATTCTTTTTGCGGTTGCATCAATTATACGCTTATTGGCTTGATGAGGGACCAGCCATGCTACATCTTGATCAGAAAGCCCGTTACGTTCCATTATTTTGGCCGCAATATCTGCCATATTGGAAACCGCGAATCTAAATACATTTTTACCATCCTGATAAATATAATGTTTTTTGTTTTTTACAGTTTCCTCAGTTGCTGGCATTAATGACCCACCTGCATCCATTCCCAAAAATTCCCTTCCACTGCCATCGGCCCTCAAGTATTCGTCTTGTAGTCCAAGTCCTTCGGTATTTGGCTCAAACAGAACGGCCCCGGCACCATCTCCAAAAATTATACATGTGGTCCTATCGGTATAGTCAATGATCGAGGACATTTTATCGGCTCCTACCAACAACACTTTCTTATACTTTCCCGATTCTATGTAACTGGCTGCTGTTGACATGCCAAACAAAAAACTGGAACAGGCGGCCAACAGATCATAGGCAAACGCATTGGTGGCTCCAATTTCCGAAGCCACAAAAGCCGCTGTTGAGGCAACCATACTGTCT
>JAHHKH010000134.1 GCA_018679695.1 Maribacter sp. | reverse complement strand
AATGTTATATTGATTCAAATACGGCATAAATCAAGAGACCAAGCAAAGAAAACGTGTACCAAGTTTTTTCCCATAAACATCATTTTAATTATTAATGTGATTTTTTGGACAAATGGGACACTAATATATCAAACCAAGACCAGTTCATGGATAGGGAGCGCGAATTTGTTCAAGTAATCAAGGCGAACGAAGGGGTGATTTTTAAAATAACCACCATCTATACTGACAATCGGGAAGACCAGCAGGATCTGTATCAAGATATTGTATATCAGTTATGGAAATCTTTCGATTCGTTTAGAAACGAATCGAAATTCAGTACTTGGATGTATCGCATCGCATTGAACACGGCCTTGACACGGATTAAAAAGAACAAACGTAAAGGACATTCGGTAGCTATAGATAGGGTAGTGCTAGCCCAAACTGAATACTATAATACTGCATTTGAAGATCGTATTAAAATGTTATATGCGCATATTCAACAGCTCAATATTGTGGAAAAAGGGATAATGTTGTTGTTATTGGAAGGGAAAAAATATGATGAAATCGCCGAAATAATCGGAATGACATCAAGTAATGTAGGTACACGAATTTCCCGGATCAAAGAAAAACTAAAATCGCAAATGGTAAAATAATTAGGATATGGAAATTGAAGAATTACAAGCCACATGGAATCAAATAAGCGAAGAGCTTGAAAAGCAAAAAAAATTAACGAACGAAATCATTTTAAAAATGACACATCAGAATTATAAGGACAAATTGAACAAAATTGCAATTCCAGAAAAGATAAGTGCTGTTTTTACATACGTGTTCGCAGCCATTTTACTCCTTAGATTTTATGAATTAGACACATTGCCACTTCAAATATGTGGGGTCATAACCTTGGCCATACTTATTGTGTTACCCTACTTCTCACTTAAATATTTAAGCGATATGCAAAATTTGAATGTTTCCCAATTAAGCTACAAGGAAAGTATTGTTAAACATGAAAAAAGCAAACAGCGGTATCAGCGGTTTTTGAAATTTACGGTCTACGCAGGTTTTGTACTAATGCTGATTATTATCCCGGTGGCGTCAAAAATATTCAATGGGGATGATATATTTACAAAGCCCCAAGGTAATTTTTGGTACTGGTTTCTGCCCTTGGGATTAGTTTTTTACTATTTGTTCACGCGTAAGATAATAGGCTGTTATGATAGCAATATTAAAAAAGCAGGGATGATTTTAAAAGAATTGGAGTAAGCATTAAATAAATCGCAATTGCTTTTGAATATAATCCAGTATCAACATCCAATTCATTTTTAATACTAGGGCTGCAGTAGGGACATTGTCATCTTCAATGGCCGAAATTATACCATCATGTTGATTGTCTGACTTGGCATAAATGGAATCATCCGACATAAAGGCACGTTCATAAAAAATGATGCGGGTTTTTAGATCGGTGAGTATTTGCTGCGCCAGCGCATTCTTGTAATGCTGTGTAAGTATTTTATGGAATTCCAATTTGGCATGGATTCTCGACAAGGTATCCTTGGCATTTTTGAATTTGATCTGTGTTTCCTTCAAGGCAGTAATCGAAGCTTCATCAAAAACCGAGTTCTCTAAGGCCATTACCTCTAGATCGGCCACAAGCTCATACAGGTCTTTAGCCTCCAAATAATTCAACTCAGCGATAATAAAACCTCTATTGGGTATGGCCCTAATCAGTTTTGATTGCTGTAGTTGTGTAAGTGCTTCACGAATGGGGGTAACACTTACGTCCAGTTTTCGGGCCAATGCAGCCAGGTTTATCGTCTTACCGGGTTCCAAACGGCCATTGGTCATTTCATTCAAGAGGTGTTCTCGCACTTGGTCCCTCAATATAATCTTAGAAATCATGGTGCAAATATAATATATCGTATACGATTTAACGTTGATTTGACGTAATTCGTATATAGGGTTTATAGCTTTTGTGTCTTGGACTATGGCTACAAAGTCATACAATATTGCAATTGAATTTAAATGGGAAATTCTTAATTATTAGCTACTTTAGTTGTGCATATGAAGAATTTCTATTTTGCCTTGTTTATAGCCTTTATCTGTTTTCAAACGACGGCACAAAAAAAGAATGAATCCTATCGCTTGAACATTCGAAAAACGACATCACCTATAGTAATAGATGGTGTTGCGGATGATTTGGCGTGGCAAAATACCGATGTGGCCGATGATTTCTTTATGGTCTTACCTATGGACGACCGGAAGGCCACTCAAACCACAGAGATTCGCATGGCCTACGATGACACCCATATTTATCTCGTTGCTACTTTTTTCAATAACACCAAAGGAAAAAACTTTGTGGAATCCTTACGTCGTGATTTCTCCTTTGGAAAGAATGATAATTTTTTGTTGTTTTTGGATCCCTTTAACAACCAAACCACCGGGTTTTCCTTTGGTTCCAATGCCGCTGGTGCACAGTGGGACGGTACCATGTTCGAAGGAGGACGGATCGATCTGAATTGGGACAGCAAATGGATTTCAAAAGTAGTACGGGATGAGGATAAATGGGTTTTTGAAATGGCGGTGCCTTTTAAATCTATTCGATACAAGGATGGTGTTCAGGAATGGGGTATAAATTTTAGCAGATTGGATCTTAAAGCTAGTGAAAAGTCGAGTTGGACACCCATTCCAAGGCAATTTCCAACTGCTTCCTTGGCGTATACCGGCGTTTTGGTTTGGGATAACCCACCGCCTCCACCAGGATCTAATTTTTCACTGATTCCGTATGTCCTGACAAGCGTAAACCAAGAGCTTGACGGGGAAACCACATTTGATAAAAAGGTTGGCGGGGATGTCAAAGTAAGTCTTACC
>JAHHKH010000131.1 GCA_018679695.1 Maribacter sp. | reverse complement strand
GGTAAGAGGACTAGTACGTGTATAGGAGCGCAACTCTAAAGACCGTTTTAGTTCTCCTCTTTCTTCTCTTTTAAAGTTAATAGCTATTAACTTTAATTACTAATTGTAAATTAAAGAAGACCGTTGTCTTATATGAAGAGTCTAAAATCAGCTGAATAGTTCAGTACAAACCAATTGGTCCTAAGGCCCAAAAACAATTTGTATATTCGGCTAAAACCTGTACCACTATGAGCGAGCTAAAATTCCCTTTACATCTGGGGCTTTATATGTGCCTGGTCATCATGTTGATTACCCTGCATACAGCACTGGGTCAAGCAAGCCGGCAAGAAAAAATGGAACAGTTAAGCTTTATGGTAGGTGATTGGGTAGGTACTTCCACTACCTACAAAAATGATACTGTTGCGACTAAAATACCGGCTTTCGAAAAAATCAGTTATAAGCTGGATCAGCATATCATTACTATAGATTTACATTCCGAATTACTTCAGTTACACACCATTATCTATTATGATGAAAAGGATAAATCCTATTATTATAATCCCTATTACAAAAAAGGAAGCGGTAAGTATAAGGCAGAATATACCGATGGCAAATTTATAGTATGGCCCAGCGAAACAAAACGCTTTGTTTTCAAGTTAACGCCTGAAGGTAATTTTCAGGAATATGGCGAGATATTTGACAAAGGCAGGTGGGTGACCTATTTTGAAGATATTTTTAAAAAAATACCTTAGACCTTCTTAAAGTCGACAAAAAATAGATTACCCCAAAGCTATTACCCAGATCTATTTTACGCAAATAGCCATGTTTTTCCATACCCTCATCTATAGTATGTAAAGGCGCATAGGTCGTATGAAAAAGCTCGTAACAGATTCCAGTGGAATCGCTTTATAAAAGCACCTAAAATCCTAATGGTATAAGCGAGTATTATTTTATTTTGGTAAATTAGAGGAGAAAGGCAGTGCAAACATCTTACAATTAATGACAATCAAATCTTTGTAATTCACTATAACCTACCATCAATCCAGGTATTTAAATTTAACGAATTGCCAAGCGATAGCGTTTGATATGAATAAACCGCAATACAAAAATTGAAACCTTAATGGGAATGGAAATCAATACAAACCAGCTCTTTGCACTATGTTTTCTTTGTATTTCGATGGTAGTAACAAATTGTGCTCCAGATGACAATAATGGTATTCCCAGAGAAGGGAATATTCCTGATGCCAATTTTGAGAAAGCCCTGATTGATCTTGGTTATGATGACGTTTTAGATGGTTCAATACTAACAGCCAATGTTGCAGATGTCTTGGAATTAACGCTTGCCGATAGTGACTTTGACAATACCGATAATGACATCAGGGACTTAACAGGAATTGAATTTTTTACAAGTTTGACAAAGTTGAATTGTAATGGTCTAAACCTTTCCTCATTGGACCTAAGTCATAATTTGGATTTAAAGGAATTAGACTGTGGTTATAGTAAATTTAATAGTTTAACCAGTTTAAATATTGATAATAATACGGCACTTGAAGTTCTCAAATGTCACGGAAATAATCTCTCAAACTTAGAGTTAGGCAATGCCATTAATTTAAAAGTATTATATGCTTATGATAATCAGATTTCAAATTTGGATGTAAGTAATAATTCGGCGCTAACAACATTATGGTGTTATAATAATCCTTTGTCCAATTTAGATGTAAGCAAAAACCCTAATTTGGAAAATCTCGATTGTCGTTTTATGGATCTGACAGGCTTGGATGTAAGTAACAATGTAAACCTAAAAAAATTGAGTTTTTGGGATAATCAAATAGCAACCATTGATGTTAGCAATAATCTGGACCTTGAATATTTGGATTGCATAGGAAATCAACTTACCAGTTTAGACGTTAGCAAAAATTTAGCCTTGGAGGCTTTAGGTTGTTCAGGAAATCAACTTACCAATATCGATTTAAGTAACAATAGCGCATTAATAAGTTTGGTATGTGATAATAACCAGCTCACGAACATAGATATAAGTAACAATTTAGCTTTGGAAAGTTTTACATTTGGAAGCAACCTGATTGCGAACATAGACGTGAGCAATAATATTGCACTTACCTATTTATCCTGTTATGATACACCCATTACCAATTTGGATATAAGTAACAATGTTGCTTTAGAGATCTTGCTTTGCAACAACAACCAACAACTTACCAATTTGGATGTGAGTAACAATCCCGCTTTACTTTGGATCCAATGCTTTGATAACCAACTTATTTCCTTGAATATTGATGGCCTAACAAGATTGGAAAGATTAGAGTGTTACAATAACCAGTTGGAAAGTTTGAATTTAAATAGCAATTCAGGTTTGGGGTATTTACATTGTTCTAACAATGTTCTTAGCTCCCTGGATGTTAGTACTAATTCCAATTTGTATTTTTTGGATAGCACCATGAATAATTTAAGCTGTATCCAGGTGAATGATGCCCAATTAGCCGATATTCCTACGGATTGGTCAAAAGATAATATGGCTAGCTATGCATTGAATTGTAATTAAGGTTATGGTGAACCATTTACCTACGCTTATAAACTGTATGTATTAAATCAGTAGCGATGAAAACGTTCAGGAATCGATTGATCCAGTTCATCATAAAAGAACAATATAAGTAAATTGATGTATGAATCAAGCTAATAAACTTCTTATTATTAAGATAATTCATACCATAATCTGGGCTTTATTCGTCGTCTTACTATTTTATATTCTATATTCAGGAATTACGAATACCGTTACCGTGTATACTTGGATTGGGATAGGCCTAGTAATTTGTGAAGGGCTGGTTTTATTATTGTTTAAAATGTATTGCCCACTAACGGTTCTTGCCCGGAATTATTCAGATTCCCAAAAAGATAACTTTGATATTTTTCTACCCAACTGGTTGGCCAAGCACAACAAATTAATATTCACCTCCATTTTTGTTATTGGACTACTAGTAGTGGTTTTTCGAACACTAACAAAGTCCTAACAAGAAACACAGTAGCCAACATCGTGTATTGTTCATTTTCCTGTGTCATTTGGGAGTCTCTTGAAGATTTCTGTCGAAATTCCTTAGTCTTCTTCCTTTTTGGTATCTTAGTCTATATGCAACGAAATCATAGTAGACCGTGGTGTTTTATATAAATTAACCTGATGGAAATAAAAGAACTGGTACGAAGACCAAGTATTGAACAAAATAAAAAGCTTAATAGTGCCTATACCCAATTAAACACACTTTTGACAGAATTGAAAAAAAGGGATCTCAATGAAAAAATCGTTAATTCAATAAACAAAGGAATTGACCAAATCAACGCTGGGTCGGAATCGGAAAAAGCATATAGAAAGCAAATAAGAAAGACACAATCAAGTATTCTTAAATCAATTGAAAGCGAACTAAAACTTGTAACCAAAAATCATTATAGAAATACTTGGTTGGCAATTGGGATGGCTGTATTTGGAATTCCCCTAGGAGCAGCTTTTGGTGCAAGTATGGGGAACATGGGATTACTTGGAATTGGATTGCCTATTGGAATGGCTATTGGTATAGCGGTTGGTTCCGGTATGGACAAGAAAGCGTTGGAAACTGGAAGGCAGCTTGACTTTGAAGTTAAATTCTAAGTACATCTTCCTAGATAAGCCATTAAAACGTCCCATTAACAAAGCCGATGGGTACATGTGGCTAATTAAATAAATGGAGACGAGGTCTGGAATGGAATGATAATACCCAAAAGTAAATTCTAAAAAGGGTTCCGCTAGCAACTCCTATAATTCGACACAGCTAGGGCGTGGTGAAATCAAAGGCTTACCTTTTTACACAATTAAAACAAGCTTATCGATATAATGAATATACTTTCGAAATTAACTTTCATTTTACTGATTTCGACGAATTGTATCGGACAGAACAGCCTTGAATTTGAGCCAATTTTCACGGAATCAAAAAAGACGACCCATAAGATCAATAAAAATCAGGACTATACCTTTGGTTATTTGGAAGTGTTGGAGAACCGGCAAAACCCTGGCAGTAAAACCATAAAAATCCCAATTTATATATTCAAAAGTCGCAATGAGAATCCTAAAAAAGATCCAATTATATATACAGTGGGAGGTCCAGGGTCAACAACAATGCCAAGTGCGCAATATATGAACTCCTATAAGTATCTTGATGATAGGGATTTTATCCTTGTGGAGCAACGAGGCAACTATTATGCACGGCCTCATTTAGACTGTCCTGAATGGTCTAAAGCAATATACCGATCCAATCTTCCAGAATTTGATTCTCAAGAACATGATGCCGTTTTTGAAAAAGCAGCTAAATCCTGTAGAGACAGACTTCTAAAAAAAGGAATAGATCTAAATGGGTACAACACAAATGAAATTGCCGCTGATATCAACGATTTAGTGAATGTTCTTGGCATTAAAGAGTACAATCTTCTTACTATATCCTATAGTACAAAAATTGCACAGGTGTTATTGAGGGATTATCCAAAAAAAATAAGAAGTGTGGTTATGGATTCACCTCTTCCTTTGGAAGTAAATTATGATGAAGAGAGCGTTCATAATCTTATGCGATCCATGAATAAAGTGCTCGATGACTGCGAATTCGATACAAATTGTAGCAAGGCTTTTCCGTATATTAAAGATCGGTTTTTTGATTACCTGAAAGAGAAGACTATTAATCCGCTTGTAGTTATGATAGAAAACCCAAAAAATGGCAAAGAGGAAACGTTTTACCTTACAGGAAAGGATTTGATAACTGTTTTCACTTCAGCTTCAACAGGAAATGTAATTAATATTCCACTAGAAATAAATAAGTTACTGAACAGCGATTTATCCTCGGTGAAAGAACAACTTTCATTTTTATTTTCAGAACCAGGTAATGGGGCAGGATTAGGTATGCGGCTTTCCGTTTGGTGTGCGGAAGAAAATCCATTCAATTCTCAAGAAACAATATTGGCAGAAACCTCGAGATATCCTGAAGTTGAGGGTTTATCACCAACTGTTTTTAAGAATGGGATTTGCAGGATTTGGAGTGTTCATAAAGTATCGGATATCGAAAATCAACCAGTACAAAGCGATATTCCTGTTTTATTGATTAACGGAGAATATGATAATGAAACACCAGTAAAATGGGCGGAATCAATGAGAAAAAACTTGACTAGCAGTTATCAATTGGTTTTCAAGGGTTGGAAGCATACGCCAACAACGAATTGGGGAAATCAATGTGCAATGCAAGCTGCGAATGATTTTTTTAATAACCCGACGGCAATGCCTGATCCAGATTGTTTTGGACAAATAAAAAGTCCATTATTTAAACTGAATGAATAAATGCTTACAAAAAAACCATAATTCAGCTTCCCTTCCATCCCAACCTGAAAACCTTTATCTTTAATTCGCTGGATTTCGCAATTGTGAAATCATGGCAGAATTGATTGGAATCATTTTAAACAAAAACTAAATCTTATGAAGCATATTTTTATCATTACTCTTTTATTCCTTTTTAATTCTTTCAACAGCAATGCCCAAAAGGAAAAAAATAACGATAATAATAAGACCGGGGCCTTAATGGGCGAATGGATTATTGATTTAAGACCAACCCCACAATCCGAAGCGTATTTTCAACCTTTTGTGGTTGACTCCATAGAAGAAAATACGATTCATGGAACTTTTTACGGAAGTGAACTTGAAAACGCCCTATTGAATGATAATTGGGAAAAACTATACTTTGCGTTTACAACCAAGGATAGTAGCAATGAATATTATCATTCTGGTTATCTACTGGATGGAAAGTTATATGGAATTTCATATTGTCCAAACAGAAACTTCACAGCGCCTTGGACAGGTTCAAAAAAATAAAAGTTCCAACTAATGAAAAATAAGGTTATTGTACTGTTCATTATTACGCTCTTTATTGCCTGTAAGTCCGATACAAAAGAAAACATCGATAATCAAAAAAAAAATCAAGGCAGTGAGATGGCTTTTGATAAAGAGAAATGGGTAACCAAAGATGGGAAGGACTATCCTTTCAGGGATAGCATGATTAATGATATTGTGTACAATGACACTATTAGAAAGCTCAATAAAGATCAAATTCTAGAGTTGCTTGGTGAACCTGATTATATTAGGGAAGACCATCTGTACTACAGAATAACCGAAACGCGTTTAGGTAATTGGCCCTTGAAAACAAAAACAATGGTTATTAAACTTGACAGTGACCAAGCTATAGCATGGGTTAAAATCCATGAATAAGCCTAAATCGTTAGTCATTTAACCAATAAAAAGAACTTTTTAGACAAAATGCCCTTTGAAGGACTGATTATTATATACAACCGAAACAAAAGAAAGCCAGTAAAAAAAGCCGTTATAAGGATGTAGAATTCCTAACAACAATCATCCCTTCACGAAATTATCCTTGTTTTCTAGAACCAACACCTTATTCAAACGAATAAGTATTAAACATCCATAACCAACTTATAGCCTACACCGCGAATGTTCGCGATTTTCACACTTGAATCGGCCTCGAGTTTTTTTCGCAATTTCGAAATGAATACATCCAAAGTACGACCAACATAATCGCCTTGGTCTCCCCACACCTTGTTTAGAATCACCTCACGCTCCACAGTTGTATTGACCATATTATATAGCAAAAGAAGTAAATCCGCTTCTTTACCGGTCAGTTCTATTTTTTTATGATTGATCAAAAGTTCAGTGTTGCGCTTGTCAAAATGGTATTCGCCCAGTGAAATCAGATTTGGATCGTTGGTCGATGCATTCTTTCTCTTCCACAGCCAGTAGAAAACCACTCCAATAAGTACAAGCAATGCAACTATAGAACCATAAAACACCAAACTAGATCTGGTAATTGAATCCTGTGGGAAATCGGTAGGCATAGGTAGCAAAGCGGCATTTGTTCCGCTCGTTTGTCCCAGAGTGAACAAAAGAGTATAACAGGATTTGGGTTGCATTCTAGCCTTGCAGGGAATGATATCCGATTGCTCCAAATCATCCATTTTGAAACTATAGACGATTTCCCCAGTATCACATTTTTCGACTTCTACAATATAACTATTGGCCAAATTCGTTTTCGAAACAAAAGTATCAACAATCGAGACCAACTCCTCTGGATTGAATGCAAACTCCGATTCGAACTCAATTCTGTATTGATCATTATTCTTTATAATCGGTAATACGCGGGAAGTACTATCATTTGAACTGAGCAGGATTTGATGTCCGATCATTCGCAATGACACTTCAATATGCTTCCCGTCATAGGTATCCTGTGCATAACCTCTAGAAAGAAACAACACTAGGCATAAAAAAATGTACAAAGTTATTCTGGAATGTCTTAGGCGCATGCTACAAAACTATTGGAAATTGGGGCAATTGGAAATGATTTACAAAAAATTTACATCATTTTACACTTGCATAATATATTGTCGCAGGTATCCGCGTTAGATTTGATAGCAATTAATCCTAAAATATATCAGAGTATGAAAAAGAGCATTTTAAGTTTTTTAATAGTAGTTACGGCCTTTGGCCTAGTAAGTTTTGGCTATTTGAATTGGAACGATTCAGAAAAAAATCAATCAAATACAACAGCCAATAAAGATGTTGCCATAAATACAGAAGTCAAAGGGAAAATTGAAAAGCGAATCTTTTCTGATTTCATCTATGATATTGGTCCCAGATTTAGCGCCATTAAGAAAAGACAGTTAAACACAGTACGATCTATAAATGACTTTCTTTCAAGGGAACAGATCCAAAGGATAGTTTCCTTCAAATCTGCAAGTATCATTATTTTTAAAAATGAAAAGCGATCCGACATAAGTGAAAGTGGGAATACCAATGAGCTGACTATCGCCCAATTAAATTTATTACAGTCTTTCGATTACTCCACCAATTTTGTGATTAGTGCTGAATACCAACAAAAGAATAAGGAGACCGGTGTATTGGAAGATAGTTATTCTACCCCTCACCTAACGATCGTACCTGAAAAACAAGCGAAATATTTACCTGGAAAGGATATACTCATGGAATATCTAAAGGAAAACAGCAAAGAAGCTAGGGCCAATGTGGATCCAGACGAACTACAACCAGCCAAATTATTTTTTACCGTCACCCAAGAAGGGACCATTGAAAATATTAGGCTCGATAGATCTTCAGGCTACCCGATAGTAGATAAAACCATGATCGAATTGATTTCAAAAGCACCAGGGGATTGGGAACCAGCGGAAAATGCCAAAGGCGAAAAAGTGAATCAGGAGTTAGTGGTATCCTTTGGACTAATGGGTTGTTAACCAACAAATAAAACTGTTTAAAAGGCTTCTTTGCTCCTGTGAAGAAGCCTTTTGGCTTTCATGGCGGTTGTGATTCTACTTGCAATAAATAGTATCAATTATATCACATGCCGTAATGAACGTCTCATCATCGGTATTATTCAAGCTATACTTAATTGAGGGAGTTATTAATAAGTTACAACCGCCAAAACAGCTATCATCAATAGCCGCGATATTTCATCCCGGAAATTCCTATATTGTAACCCAGGTTGGGGTTACGACCCAATCATTCAAAAACACCTTAATGATAATTTGTATTTAAAAGAAACCAAACACAAATAAACAACCTATGTATACAGGAAAAGTATATCGAATTTTAGATATGGCCAAATGGACCCGATTTGAAACCCTATGGTTCATTTTCATAATCGTGCTATGGGTCTCGGTCTATTACTTCTTGGATATGGATTGGTTTAAAATTCCATGGACCCCATTAGCGTTGATAGGTACTGCAGTTGCCTTTGTCATTGGATTTCAAAACAATGCAGTCTACGGCCGTATATGGGAAGCTAGAAAAATTTGGGGCGGAATCGTCAATACATCCCGCACTTTCGGAGTATTTGTGCAGGATATGCTAACTGAGGAGCATACCAATGAGAGCGTATCCCGGGAGGACATCCAGGAAGAAGTGAAAGTACTCACCTATCGGCATATCGCCTGGATGACGGCCTTAAGACATGCCATGCGTAATCAAAAGAAATGGGAAACTACCAGCAAACACAAAACTAATACAGAATGGGGCATTGGTCCGCCAGAAAAGAAAGTTTCCCTGGCAAAGGATTTAGAGTCGTATCTTTCTGAAAGTGATTTGGACTACGTGATGAGCAAAGACAATCATCAAACGGCACTGCTCTATTTGCAATCACATCATATGCGATATTTAAAAGACCGGGGTATCGTTTGGGAGTTTTCATTTCTTGAACTCGAAGGACTAATCAAAGAACTTTTTACCCTTCAGGGGCAATCGGAACGCATCAAGAATTTTCCTTATCCGAGACAATATGCCACACTAAACCATTATTTTATGTGGCTATTATTATTACTGCTTCCCTTGGCAATAGTTCCGAAATTCTTGGAAATCGGGCAGGGAATTGCCGATAATTACCCATTATTGGGGGATTTGTTTATCTGGTTTTCAGTACCGATTTATATCATAGTAGCGTGGATTTTCCATACCATGGAGCGCATAGGTCGAACGGGTGAAAACCCCTTTGAGGGTACTGCCAATGATGTGCCTATCTCCACCATTTCACGGGGTATTGAAATTGATTTAAGACAAAACCTTGGGGAAGATAATAAAGATATTCCTGCCCAATTCCCTGCCGATCATGAGGTCCAATTCTAAGGTTACAGCAGGGGTGCGTTAAAACCCTATTCTGAGATGGAACATCAATTGCGAAAATTAGTATAAAGTCAATGAATTAGTTAGTATCCTGACCTTTATCATCTGCCTAATACGGTATCAAAATATGATGGAAAAATTTAATGTTTGGGGATTTCTAGCTAAGAATATTGACACCTATAAGCAATAATGGTTTTGCCGAACGACATTCATTTATTGCTTATACTATGACTGTAACAAAGCTAATCACAACATAGAACAAATTATGAAACTTGTTAAAAGAATTCTCTTGATTGCCGTTGTCCTGTTAATCGGGTTTATCGTCCATATTTTTATTTCAACTGGATATTTCAGAACGATTGAAAACAAATTTGATGGCGAAATCGTTAAAAGCATTTCGCTCCCGGGAGCTGAGGATATCACGGTTAGTTCAAGAGACAGTTTTGCTATCGTATCTTCAACAAAGCGAGTCTCCTATCCAGCAGAAAAAGAGGAAGAAGGTGGCTTATTTCTTATGGAATTAAACAGTGGTGATTTCAATATTGAGCCTCTCACCAAGTCATATACCAATTCGTTTGCCCCGCATGGCATCTCAATGATAAAAAAGGACAGTGTATATTCGGTGATGGCCATAAATCATACCTTAAAAGGGCATTCCATCGAAGTCTTTGACCTTAAAGACAAAACACTAAAACATAGAAAGACATTAATCGATAAAACCATGGTCAGCCCTAATGATCTGGTTATAATCGATGAAAATAGTTTCTATTTCACCAATGATCATGGCGATACCAAAGGCCTGGTTAGGCTCTTGGAAGATTACGCCGGACTTGCACTTTCAAATGTCATATACTTTGATGGCAACACCTATAGCGAAGCCGCAAGTGGCATTTCCTATGCCAATGGTATAAATTTCGATAGAAAACGTAATTTGATTTATGTTGCATCGGCCCGAAAGTTTCTTGTTAAAGTTTATAATAGGAATGCTGACGGATCTTTGGAATTCATTGAGGATATTCATTGTGGAACCGGCGTGGATAACATAGCGTTGGACGATGAAGGAAACTTATGGCTAGGCGCGCATCCCAACTTATTGAAATTTGCGGCCTATAACAAAGGAAAAGAAGCCTTTTCCCCTTCGGAAATTATTAAAATTACCTACCGAGGGACCAATGACTATACCTTGGAAACCGTTTATCTTGAAGATGGCAGTAAAATGTCTGCCTCATCGGTTGCGGCTCCATTTGGTGATTACCTATTTACCGGCAATGTAAAAGATGATGCCTTCTTAATTCTAAAATACCCAGACTCGCCATAATTCCAGGCTGCTTAAAAGAAAGAAGTATGGAAAAATTGTTTTCGAAGTTGGTTTAGATCGGGAGTAACCTTAGCATGGTTTGAGCCAGGATTCACCAAGCTGGTATTGGTGAATTATGGTAAGTATTTTAAAAAAAGTAAATAACCCGCTTGAGGATCATTTAATCGAATGCCTTAAGAATGATTAACAGCGGACTGATGTTCTAACTTGTGAGAAAACAGGTTTTGCATTCCTATGGTTATGGCCTCCTTATTAAGAGGTATTAAATTGTGATGGCGCTCTGGTAAAGATTTTTTTAAAGCTTCAATTACACTCTCTAAGTGAACTATAGGTTTGATCTTTAGGAAACCTCCTAGTACAATCATATTGAAAACCTTCTTATTACCTAATTCCGATGCCAATCGATAGCCTTCAACCTGATAGATTTTAATGTCTTGTCTGGTAGGGTGTTGGGTAATACCATTAGGATCATATATTAATACGCCTCCTTTCTTTACGGTTTTCTCGAATTTATCCATTGATTGCTGATTCAATATTATGGCCGTATCGTATAGTTTTAAATAGGGTGAACTTATTCGTTCATCGCTTAGGATAACGGTTACATTAGCAGTACCACCCCGCATCTCAGGACCATATGAAGGCATCCAGCTTACTTCTTTATCTTGTATAACCCCTGAATAAGCGAGTATTTTTCCCATTGATAAAACGCCTTGACCACCAAATCCTGCTATTATAATTTCCTCTGTCATCCTATTTGTCTTAGTTTACCTTTCACTTTAATGTCGCCAAGTGGATAGTTGGCGAACATATTTTCCTCCATCCAGATATTTGATTCATTTGGAGTCATTTTCCAGCCGGAGTTACAATTAGAGACAATCTCTACCAATGACAGCCCATTTCCCAACCTTGTATTTTGGAATGCCGTTTTAATAGCTTTTTTGGCCTTTCGGGCATGTTTATGCGTATGTACCGATTGACGTGTTACATAATAAGTGCCAGGCAGATTCGCAATCAATTCACTCATCTTTAGAGGAGACCCCATAGTTTCTACTTCCCGACCGTAAGGTGAGGTCGAGGTGTGCATTCCGACTAAGGTTGTTGGGGCCATTTGTCCCCCTGTCATACCATAGATACCATTATTAACGAATATGATCACAATGTTCTCCCCTCTATTACAGGCATGAATGGTTTCGGCAGTTCCAATAGCAGCCAAATCCCCATCACCCTGATAGGTAAAAACGTATTTATTGGGCCAGGTTCTTGAAATAGCAGTGGCAACAGCGGGGGCACGTCCATGGGCTGCTTGGGTCATGTCTATGTCCATGAAATCGTAAGCCAATACTGAACATCCTACTGGGGCCACGCCTATGGTATCTTCAACAATGCCCAGTTCATCAATAACCTCCATCATTAAATTATGCACCGTACCATGGCCGCATCCCGGACAGTATGAAAGGGTTGCATCGGTCATTAAACCGGATTTACAAAAGACTTGATTCTCGGGCCTAATGATGTCTAATACTTCCATCTTTTATTATATTTTCTTCTAAAGCTTCCAATATTTCTTCTGGGGTATGTATACTTCCTCCTGTTCTTCCAAAATGTGCAACAGGAACTTTGTGGTGCACCGACAATTTCACGTCCTCGACCATCTGTCCTGTATTCAATTCAACACTTAGAATGCCTTTGACCTGATCGGCCAATTTAAAAAGTTGTTGTTTTGGATACGGAAAAAGGGTAATAGGACGCAATAGACCTACTTTAATTCCTTTTTCACGACCTAGTTGAACAGCTTTTTGGGCTATCCTAGCGCTTGAACCATAAGCAACTATAAGAAATTCCGCATCATCACATTGTATCTTTTCATAACGCAGGTCTTCATTCTCCATTCGTTCATATTTCTTCTGTAATGCTTGAACTCTAGCTTCCATTTTTTCAGGTTGCAGATCAAGCGATGTGATGATATTTCTTTCCCTTCCCTTTTTACCAGTCGTGGCCCAGCTACCGTATTTTTGAATGATATCCTCATCGGACATCCTTTCTACTTGGTCATTGAGTTCAACTTTCTCCATCATCTGACCAATCATTCCATCGGAAAGAATCAAAACCGGAGCACGATACTTAAACGCTATTTCGAAAGCATCGGCAACAAAATCAGCCATTTCTTGAACAGAAGCTGGGGCAAGCACATAAAGTTTATAATCTCCATGACCACCTCCCTTTACCGATTGAAAATAATCAGCTTGCGAAGGTTGTATGGTTCCTAAACCAGGACCTCCACGGACTACATTTACTATAACAGCCGGGAGCTCTGCTCCGGCCAGATAAGAAATTCCCTCAAGTTTAAGTGAGATACCCGGGCTCGATGAGGAGGTCATAACACGCTTTCCGGTACTGGCTGCTCCATAAACCATATTGATGGCAGCAATTTCGCTTTCGGCCTGCAAAACAACCATCCCGGTCCTTTTTTCCGGGCATTCGGCCATTAAATATTCTATTACCTCTGATTGCGGGGTTATGGGGTATCCAAAATACGCATCCGCACCTGCTCGAATCGCAGCTTCTGCCAATGCTTCATTTCCCTTCATCAATTTTAAGTCAGACATTTTATACTTTTGTGGGATTATACTTCGACTCTTACTCGATATACTGCAATTGCCCGATCTGGGCATACGATAGCGCAGTTTGTGCAGCCGGTGCAGGCTCCGGGATTACGCATATAGGCATAATGGTATCCTTTACGATTAACCTCTGTTGACATACCAATCACCTTTTCAGTACAAACCGGAATACAAACTTCACAACCTTTACAGGTTTCTGTTTCGACTACGATAGCTCCCATAACTTTTGTCATATTCTTAAATTTAGGTGCGTTTTTAGCGAATAAAATGTATAATTCTTAAAATTAAGGTTGATAATTTATATAAAAAATGATAATTATCATTTATACAAGTTTGTAGGTCAATATTGCTTAATATTAATCGGAAGTGATTTTCCTATCGGAAAGCGATTCCACTTTTACTATCTTGGTTTCTAAATGTGAAAAATACTAACGGCTTCCCTTTCCAAAATCGTAAACAAACCATTGAAGATCATATAAAACAATCGACTTAAGCGATATCCATATAGTTCCAGAACTCCCCGCTCCTATTCGACTTCAAGAGTATGGCGTAGGTATTTTCAGCGCTATTATTACCAAATCAGCTCTAAAGAAAGCCTTGCGGAAAAGGTACATTTCGGTTAATGGTGTTATTGCTACATCGGCTACTTTTATAGCGGGTGGAGAGACCATTGAACTAGCAGTGCCAGAAACGTTAAGTCCTGGCAAAAAAATGATCTTAGACCTTGAGGTATTGTTTGAGGATGAGCATATGGCCGCGATTCATAAGCC
>JAHHKH010000128.1 GCA_018679695.1 Maribacter sp. | reverse complement strand
GGTAAGAGGACTAGTACGTGTATAGGAGCGCAACTCTAAAGACCGTTTTAGTTCTCCTCTTTCTTCTCTTTTAAAGTTAATAGCTATTAACTTTAATTACTAATTGTAAATTAAAGAAGACCGTTGTGGTACATTCAGCTAAAATTGACTTATTCCGATGAACCGAGACATCATTGACATTAACGATTTTACCATATTGGTAGAGACTGCTTCCTCAACAGAGGTTATCAAAGATTCCTGTCGTTTTGATGAACCGGTTATCGCAGTGGCCTTTTATGGTTCGGGTAATGTGGATCTGGACATGAGTTATCCAACGGGAGTGCGAAAGTTCAATTATACCAAAGGTCTGGCTTTATCCTTCTTTGCAGATGAACACGTTGATTGCATACATACGGTTTCCAAGGTTAATCCTCTAGAATGTATAGTCATCGCAACTGCTACAAGAAATCTTGAAAATCTGCCTAATCAAGAAGGTGAATTGTTCTCAGAACTCCTCGATAACCTGGTCAATCCAAAAGATCATTATGTGGAAGGCCCTAGCTTTTTCATGACCCCTGAAATGCATCAAATCGTTGACAGCCTTTTTAATATTAAATATGAAGGAAAAACTAAAATGATGTTTTTCAGAAGTCAGATAACCGCCTTATTATCGCATTTCTTTGGTCAACTGGCCTTAAATCATGCCAAAGGAATGAAATCGGTGGACAAAGAACGGTTGGAACGGGCAAAAGATATATTATCCAATAATCTGGATAATCCTCCATCCTTAACCGAGTTATCTAAAGAGTTAGGGCTTAACACCACAAAGCTTAAAAAGGAGTTTAAAGAGGTATTTGGCCTTCCCGTGTTCAAATATCTGCAAAATCAACGCTTGACCACAGCACACGGTCTTATCAGTAAAAAGAAAGCCACTGTTCAAGAAGCTGCCTGGCATGTAGGTTACGACAGTTTAAGCTCATTCTCGAATGCCTTTGCCAAAAAATTTGGCTACAGACCCAGCCAGATTAAATAGTCGTCTTTTCGAACAAATCATACTTCTTTTTGAATAACCAATTGGAATTGTCCTGCCCTAGTTTTGTCTTATAATTCAAAATTCAAAAGACATGAAAGTAATCAGAGCAATTTTAATCGGTATAGGGATTTGGGGCTTAGCCGTAACCTGTTACACCCTTTCGTATCAATTCCCAATTCTGGAAGATCCAGATCAACAAGCCAACATGGTTTTGTTTTCCATAGTTATGCCAATAGTGTGGCTGGGCTCCTATTTATATTATAAAAAGGGGAGTTCAACCCATGGTTTTAAAGTAGGCGAAGTATTCTTAGTAGTCGCAGCATTCTTGGATGCCTTGATCACAGTACCGCTATTTGTAATTCCCAATGGGGGCAATCACTACACCTTCTTTACCGATCCGGGATTTTGGATCATTGCATTAGAAATGGTTGGAACAGCAACACTATATTACTACATAAGGATATATCCGAAATCAAAATCCATAAATGCATAATCAAAATGGACTTTAGTTTAGAAACTGTAGTGGTGTTCATTACAATCGTATTAACAGGCCTAACAGCAGGATTGTGTTTTACCTGGACCAATGCCATAACACCCGGCTTGGGGGAATTGGATGACCTGGGATTTTTACAGGCCTTCCAGCAGATGAACAGAGCGATTATCAATCCCACATTCATTATTGTGTTCTTCGGGCCCTTTATAGGCAACCTGCTTACTATTTATCTCAAATATCAAAGCATGGATAAGGCTTTTTGGGTGTTCATTGGTGCCGCGGTACTTTTTATGCTAGGGGTCGTTTTTGTAACCCTATTTAAAAATGTTCCCCTAAATGATATATTGGATAAAACCGTATTGGAAACGGCCAGTAAAACGGAATTGGCAGCACTGCGAAAAAATTTTGAAAACCCATGGAAGCAATGGCATTTGGTACGAACGGTCGGTTCCTTTGCATCTTTTGCCCTACTTCTATTTGGACTTTTATTAAGCAATCAAACATCATAAAAAAAGATAAACATTAGAACGAAAATCATGAAACAAAACATTTTAGTAATCGGAGGAACGGGTAAAACCGGAAGTAGAATCGTCACACAACTCAAAGCACTTGGTCATAATGTTCGAGTAGGCTCAAGAGGCAGCAATCCTTCATTTGATTGGCATCAACCTGAAAACTGGGCAGAGGTCCTAGAAGGAATGGATAAGGTATATATTACCTACCAACCTGACTTGGCGGTACCTGGCGCTTTAGAGGCCATAGAACAACTGGTAAGAACAGCCAAAAGAGCAACTATTAAAAAAATGGTCCTACTGTCTGGAAAAGGGGAACGTGAGGCTGAATTGTGTGAGCAAGTAGTCATCCATTCCGGTATCGATTATACCATTGTCCGTGCGAGTTGGTTTAACCAAAACTTTAGCGAGAACTTTTTATTGGAGCCAATCTTGGAAGGAATAGTGGCACTTCCGCAAGCGGAGGTTGAAATTCCATTTGTAGATGTAGGCGATATAGCCCAGGTTGCCGTTAAAGCATTGCTGGAAGAAAAGCATAACGGCGAAATCTATCAGCTAACAGGACCTACGGCGTTGACCTTTAAGCAAGCGATTGACAGCATTGCCCTGGCAAGTAAGCGGGAAATCAAGTTTGTACCGATTTCGGTATCAGCCTATGGAGATGGTATGAGACGTGCCCATCTGCCAGAAGATTTTGTGTGGTTGA
>JAHHKH010000094.1 GCA_018679695.1 Maribacter sp. | reverse complement strand
TGCCAGGGCATTAATAAACAACCCTTCAGTGCTCATGGGCGATGAACCTACCGGTAATTTGGATAGTTATAATGCCGAAAATGTATTTCAAATCTTTAAACAGCTTAAAGAAGAGGAAGGACTTTCACTATTGGTCGTAACCCATGATAACGACTTTGCCCATCGCACTGACAGGATAATACAAATGGAGGACGGGCAAATTATTAGACAATAATTGGATTTTTGAGTAGAGTCCATGACAAATATCATATAAATTCCTGTAGGTTGGGGTTAACTTTAATCAACATCATAAATGTTGAATTCAAAAAACAATTATATGGAAAATTACAGAACCAGACCCAAGGGCAACTACATACAAAATACTGATTGGGATGAACTATACGTTTTGACCAAACACTGGAAATCCGATTTAACGTTCTACAAACAAGACTTGCGTTTTCTACACAAATTATTGAACAAATATTTTATTTGGATAACTAAGAAAGAAAACCTCGATGCAGTAAAAACAATTGGACAGAGTATTTTAAATGACAAGCAAATAGGAAAAGAATTAATGAGGCGTATAGATGAACATCTCACCCATATCGCCCAAACGATTGATGACCCATTTAAACATGATTCAAGAATATTCAGGGATGAACATCAAGCCCTGGAGGATGATATTGCCAAATTTTATAAAAACGTTAGGAAAAATAGAAAACAGGTGTTTTCAGTTACCGAACATATTGTCGATAGCGAAAGTTTAGAGCATTTGCTACAGCGTTAGCTTTCTTGATCTTTCCAATTGCTTCCAGGCCAATGCAGCAGGTCCCAAGATAGCAGCATATTTAGGTGCATTGGATAAATAGACTTTGACTTTACCTTTATAAGCCACGAATAGGTTATTTTCCAGATTGGCTATAACAGGCTTCAGGAGAATATCACCGGCTTTGCTAAGTCCACCTGAAAGGATAAAAGCCTCTGGGTCTAAATGTGCCACAGTATCGGCCATTTTACCGCCTAGGATTCCGGCAGTGATTTCGAATGCCTTTAATGCCAATTTATCTCCCTTTAATGCGGCATTTGAAATGATTTCGCCAGTTAAATCATCAAAACTATAACGTCTTAAGGGAGAATCTTCATTCATTTCAGCAATCAATTCAAAAACGGTTCGCTTTATTCCTGTTACCGAAGCGTAGGTTTCCAAACATCCCTTTAATCCACAATTGCATTGCCTTCCATTGGGATCAACATTCACATGGCCAATCTCTCCTGCTAATGCATGCTCACCCAATAAAAGATTTCCGTTGACGATTATGCCACTTCCCAAACCTGTACCCAAGGTCAGAACCACAAAATTCTTCATGCCTATTCCCATACCGTACTTCAGCTCGCCTAGAGCAGCAGCATTGGCATCATTGGCAATAATTACCGGCAGTTTATAGACGTCTTTCAACGATTTTGCCAAAGGAGTTGTTTTACCCCATTTCAAATTAGGTGGGTTTTCAATATTTCCGGTTAGTGAATTGGCATTTGGCGCACCTACCCCAATAGCCAGGATTTTAAAATTGGAATCCAATTTTAAAGTAATTTCGTTTATCTCAGTGACCAATTCCTTTAAAAAAGAACCAAAAGGTTCTTGGGATTTGGTATTGAATACTTTAGAAGTTAATATTTCCCCTTTTCCATCGACAACCCCAATTTTAGTGAATGTCCCACCAATATCTATAGCCAACACTGTTCCCATAGCGATAAAATAAATACAAATGAACTAAAATTTGATCATTTTCATGCTGATGTAAATCATTCCGAATTCTGTATATCCAGATTATTTTTATAATTCCCAAAAACCATATCATTATCATGAAAGCAATAGCCCGGATAGAAAAATTAGCCTCAGACAAGTGTAAACAGATCATTGTGCGTAATCTCAGTAGGATTATGGAAATAAGGATATTGGACATTGACCTTGAGAAAAAGACGCTGTCTTTTGTTTATGAAAGTTTCGCTGCAATGGAAAAAGTAAAACAAGAACTTTGGCGCATTGGATATCCTTTGAACCAGCTTAGTAAAAAAGAGACAGAAGGCGAATTATATATTTAAGTAGACCCCTAACGCAAAGTCAACAGTAAAGGTGGAAAACAACGAATACAGACTGCATCAAAATCTTGGCAAGCTTTTCTATGCCATTGCAATAGCCGATAAGCAAATAAATACTGAGGAAATAGTAGCACTAAAAACAACTATCCTGAAAAATTGGTACACCTTGGATACCGGACCTAACGGATTTCACTTGGATGGCCATCAAGAGATTTTTTCAGTTTTCACCCATTTGCAGAATACAAAGGCTAAAAGTGATACCTGCTTTATGGAATTCAGGGAATTCTTCAATGAAAATCGTCATTATTTTACCGAAGATATTATGAAACTCATTTGGGATACTTCACAGGCCATCGCTTGTTCCTTTGCCCAAAAAAATAAGTCAGAATTGATTTTGTTGGCAAAACTCAAGATCCTTTTCGAATCTTAATCTGCAATCTTAAAAGTGATTACCGGCAAATTCGCATGGTTGGCAATATCCTCACCAATACTTCCTTTAAAGAAGTGGGCAAGGCCCTTTCTCCCGTGTGTTGGGAGGGCAATTATATTGGCCTTAACCTTAAAGGCAAAATTATATAAACCCTCCTCAATGCTATAATCATTTACAATAACAACCCTTCGATCATCAGGTACATTATTATGATG
>JAHHKH010000089.1 GCA_018679695.1 Maribacter sp. | reverse complement strand
GCTGTTATCAGATCCACAGATTCCAGTATACAATGTCTTTGCTAAAACTTCACCCTCTTTCAAGGCCGGGATTTCCAATTCTATTACGGCCGTGTTCTTGGTGACAGGAACATCAGAATTGGGGTGTATTTTTTCTCTTCCATGTAAACAAAAACCCTTAATTGATTCACTCATTTATTCCAATTGTTTTTATTCTAACTGCTGCCAGTTTACCCCAGTGTTTTTCCAACGTCCAGATTTAGCCGATTCCAATACAGCTTCGCAGACCTTTTGGGTTTCTTGAGCATCCCTGAAGGTGGGTGAGCAAGGTTCCCCGTCTTCCAAACTTTTAAAAAAATCAGCGATTTGATGTACAAAACTATGCTCATAACCTATTGAAAGTCCCGGTACCCACCATTTATCCATATAGGGTTGGTCTCCATCGGTCACATGAATGGAACGCCATCCCCGCTCTATAGATTCATCTCGATGGTCAAAATATTCCAAGCGGTTCAAATCATGTAAATCCCATTTTATTGAGGCATGCTCTCCATTGATCTCAAAAGTGTAAAGTGCTTTATGCCCCCTTGCATATCTTGTAGATTCAAAAACACCAAGTGAACCATTATCAAAATGACAATGAAATATGCATGCATCGTCTATACCTACTTTTTGCACCTCGCCCGTACCCGTATGCATCCGTTCCTTGATAAAAGTTTCGGTAACTGCAGAAACATCTTTAATACCACCGTTCAACCACATGGCCGTATCAATACAGTGGGCCAATAGATCGCCCGTAACCCCTGAACCAGCAGCATCATTATCTAATCGCCATAACCCTTCACCTCCTTGTGGCAACTCTGGGCTAATCGTCCAATCTTGCAGGAAATTGGCTCGATAATGAAAAATTTTACCCAATTTTCCTGCATCGATCAACTGTTTGGCCAATGTTACAGCAGGGATACGACGGTAATTATAATATACCGTATTCGCAACTCCTGCCTTTTCTATCGCATCAACCATGGGTTGGGCCTCCCCTACGGTTCTTGCTAATGGTTTTTCGCACAACACCATTTTACCTGCTTCGGCAGCAGCTATGGCAATTTCTGCGTGCATATTATTTGGAGTGCAAATATCGACCGCATCTATATCATCTCTTGCTACCACAGCTTTCCAATCGGTTTCATATGAATCAAAACCCCATTGGTCAGCGAAGGACTTTACCCGCTCTTCATTACGGGCACAAACTGTCTTTAATATTGGGCGATATTTTAGATCTGGGAAAAAGTCCCCTACTCTCTTATAGGCATTGGTATGGGTTCTTCCCATAAAACCGTACCCGATCAGCCCTATTCTTAATTCTTTTTTATCGCTCATGAACCCATATCTAAATTTTTAATTTGCGGTAGTTTTATTCATGCCATCCGTGTAATTCGCGAACTTGAATCATGGCACTTAAAATATCATTCCACGTTTTAGTTTGCATCATAACATCATTTGGAAACATACAACCATCCCAGCATATATGCCTGATTCTTTTTGTGAGATTGCCATCTTCATTTCTTAACCAATAGCCTGCATCAACTGGAATATTCAGTTTCCCATTTGGATCAGAGGCCTGACAATGTCTACCTGTTTTGTCATGTGAGCCGGCACCAAAAACGGTACCGTCGTTTTGCGCCACATGAAAATCTATCGTCCAAGGCCGCAGGGCTTTGGTCAATGTTCTTAACCCTTCGGTCAAAGTGGCCCTATCTTCCCATTGAAAATCCTCAGGCAATATTCTTTCATCAGGTTTATTATATCCTAAAAGATAGAGTAAGGTATGCGCCATATCGGCTTGGAAACCGATGTTGGGCCTATTGACTTCTTCCAACGTATTTATCATGGATTTCCAGCCATGCATTCCTCCCCAACAAATTTCACCTTCTGCGGCCAATGATTCGCCAAAATCTGCCGCTATATCGCAAGCTTCCCTAAATGTCTGTGCAATTAATTTGGTATTACCAACTGGATCAGCGGCCCAACTTTCTGGATTTACAGAAGAATCTATTCGAATGATCCCATTTGGTCGAATGCCAATATCACGTAGTTTTTTACCAATAATACAAGATTTCTTGACTTGAGTAAGAAATTGATTTCTTTCTTCTTTTGTTCCCATAGCTGACCCACCACCTGTGGGTGTCCATACTGGTGCTACTAAACTTCCAATCTCAAGATTTTTTGACATAGCCTTGTCTGCCATTTGTTCAATGGCATCATCTGTAGCATCAATATCCATATGGGGGTCAAAAAGAAATAGATCAAATCCATCGAACTTAACCCCATTAACTTCTGCATTTGCAGTAAGTTCAATCATAGTGTCAATTGAAATGGGAGGTTCGGAGTCTGGGCCTTTGCCCACTACCCCCGGCCATGAGGCATTGTGCAATTTGGGATAGTTGTTTTTTTGCATTGTGTTTTATTATTAGTATGGAAAGTTAGTGTTTATTGAAAATCTGAAAAACCACAAAACAAGAAACTTGAAATGGAAGTATGATTTTCTAAACCATTAATTTAAATAAAAAATTGATGCAAAATGCAATTATAGAATTCTAAAACCGAATACATTTTTTTTAACAGAAAAATATCACTTCGGTAATTTTATTATGATATTAATAGAAAAGGCGTTAAATTAATTCACTAATTCCAATTTTGGAATGCAATAACAACCAAACCTAAAACAAATTGATTTATGGAACAAACCAAGGTCACACCCGTGGCAAACGCCAATAGACTTTTCTATGGTAGCTGTTTCGCTTTGATTACTACAGCCTTCTCATTTAGCCTACGGGCAGGAGTTTTACCAGAATTGGGAGAGGCATTTGACCTTACTGCAATGCAATTAGGAGAAATCAATTCTATGTGGTTCTTTGGATTTCCAATAGCCATGATTATCGGTGGGTTGACATACCATACCATTGGTCCCAAAAAAATCATGCAATTCGCCTTCTTATCACATACATTGGGAATTATACTGACCATATATTCCGGTGGCTATTGGGGCTTGATTCTGTCTACTTTGCTCATAGGTTTGGGCAATGGTTGTACCGAAGCGGCCTGCAATCCCATGATTACCGATAGTGCAACAGGGAAAAAAATGAATACCTTAATGAATAGGTTCCATATGTGGTTTCCAGGAGGACTTGTTCTAGGAAGTTTAATCAGTTATTTTATGACCAATGCAAATTTAGGGTGGCAGGCGCAAATCTGGATAATATTGGTTCCAACCTTGATCTATGCCTATTTATTCTTCGGACAGACATTTCCAAAACCGAGAGTACAAGAAGCAGCTACAATAAAAGGCAATCTAAAGGCAATGGCGACACCTTTGTTTATTTTTATCGCAATCTGCATGATGCTGACAGCGATTTCAGAATTTGGACCTACCCAATGGGCTACCCTCGTTTTAGATAAAAGTGGGGCGGACCCATTATTGATTATGGCCCTTATATTTGGTATTATGGCAATTGGTCGTTATTTCGGAGGTGAGTTTGTACATAAATATGACCAGACAGGAGTACTCCTCGGCTCTGCAGTGCTAACTGCGTCCGGCATCTTTTTATTAAGTACACTAACAGGTAGTATTGTATATTTGGGAGCAGTTGTTTTTGCTCTTGGTGTATGTTTTTTCTGGCCAAATATGATTGGTTTTGTCGCAGAAAAAATTCCAAAAAGTGGTGCTCTTGGTATGTCAGTGATAGGAGCTATTGGCATGTTTTTTACGGGCAACTTGCAACCCATAATTGGAGGTTGGATCGATAGTGCACGAGAGAAGGCCGTAGCCATGGGCCTAACTGGGGATGAATTGGAACTAGCGGCAGGTCAAAATACTTTACAAAACTTAATTACTTTTCCCGTAATACTGGTTGTCCTTTTCATTATTCTTTTGTTTTGGGTCAAAAAACATGGAATCAAGAACGCACCCCATGAAGAAGTGATACCAGCAACTGAATATTAAGAATTAATTGTTTTTTATGAAAATTGGAATGAACATGCTGGTCTGGACCGCCCATGTCACACAGGAACACTACCCCATTATTGATACGCTAAAAGAGACAGGATTTGATGGTATTGAACTGTTTTTAGGTGCTGGTGATTCAAAACAATATTCAGGTCATGGCAGGCATTTTTCAGAAATGGAGTTGGGCGTCACTTGCGTGACTTGTTTGACCCCGGAGACGAATATTGCAAGTCCAAAAAAAGAATTTAGAGAAGCAGGACTAGACCAATTAAAATGGGCGGTCGACATGTGTTCCGAACTTAATGCAGAAGTTCTTTGCGGACCTTACCATTCAACCAATTCCCTATTCACTGGCAAACCACCAACTGCCGACGAGAAGAAATGGAGTACAGAGATACTACGAAAAGTTGCAGAATATGCTTTGCCCTCTGGGTTAATTTTAACTCCAGAAGCCTTGAATAGGTTTGAATGCTATTTATATAATACCATGGAAGACTTAACTTCTTTGGTAGAACAGATAGATTCACCCAATCTTGGTGCTATGTACGACACCCACCATGCCCATATTGAGGAAAAAAGTCAGTCGAATGCCATAAAACTTATCGCCCCGTATTTAAAACATGTACACATTAGTGAGAACGATAGGGGTACCCCAGGTAGTGGACTGGTACATTGGAATGACGTTTTTACCGCACTAAAAGAGATTAATTATGATGGCTGGTTGACCATTGAGGCTTTTAGTAGACTTGATCCCGATTTTGCGAACGCAATCAATGTTTGGAGGGATTTTTCACCTGCGGTCGAAATCTATACCAAGGGATTACAATTTATTAAGAAAGGTATGGGTATATAAACCAGAACAACCTTAATTTAGAATTAATGAAAAGACTTATTTACATCTTCATTTGCATAATCCTATTAGCTGCTTGTAAGGAACAAAAAAAGGAAACCAATATTTTTATTAAAAATGCCAATCAAGAACAGGCACAATGGTTGACCTTTACTGGTAATGAAGAAAATTCGAAGCATATTGTCCTGATTTCAGGCGATGAAGAATATCGTTCAGAAGAAGCTTTACCACAATTGGCTAAGATTTTATCAAAGCATCATGGTTTTAAGAGTACTGTACTATTTGCCCAAGACCCAGACTATCCAGGAATTATCAATGCGAATTTTACAAAGAATATACCTGGTCTCAAAGTTTTGTCATCAGCGGATATGATGGTTATTTTCACACGATTTAGGGCCTTACCCGATGAGCAGATGCAACATATTGATACTTATCTTAAAAGTGGTAAGCCCGTGATGGGCATACGAACTGCAACACATGCCTTCAATTTCGGTGAAGATTCAACGACAAGTTTTAATCACTATAGTAATGGCTATTCAGGAGATAAAAAGGAATGGGCCGATGGTTTTGGTCGTTTGGTCTTAGGGGAAAAATGGATTTCGCATCACGGTCATCACAAACATCAAAGTACGCGGGGCGTAGTTGCAGAAGGGGCAGAAACGCATCCCATTTCCAATGGAATAAAAAGTGGTGATATCTGGGGTTCTACCGATGTTTACGGCGTTCGATTACCACTACCTGGTGATTCACAACCCATTGTTTTAGGTCAAGTAATTAATAGAAAAGGGGATTATGATGAGGATGATATCTTTTTTGGAATGAAACCTACAGACAATGAACTAGCCAAAGAGAACAATGAAGGTGCCAAGGTCAACGAAATTCTTATGCCTATCGCATGGACTAAGAGTTATCAATTAACAGATGGAAAGCGAGGTAGAGCCTTTACCTCAACAATAGGTTCATCTTCAGATATGTTGAATGAAGGCGTTAGGAGGCTATTGGTGAATGGTATTTTTTGGGCGATGGATACCATGGTCCCTGAAAGTGCCAACGTAGATTTTGTCGGTGATTACAATCCTTCTCCCTACGGATTCCATAAGGACGGTTATTGGCTTGAAAAGAACCTTCAAATCACCGATTTGAAATAATTATTCAGTTCTCATTTAGATTGTGAATCGTATTTTGTACTGTACCCTGCAAAGGATTACCATCAGTATCCATTAAGTCATATGAAATTGTCATTACGTCCACAGGTTTTAAATCCTTTAAAAACAACTTCGCAGTTTTTCCATTAACAACGACTTTGGATATGCTTAAGGTCCGCTCGTTAAAACGGTCAGAACCATAGGCACTGCTTCTTATCAAGTCCCAAGTTTTTACCTCATAGTTTTCTAGATCCCCTGCTTTTTTCAGATCTAGAGGAGATTCAAAACTTAGTGCTACACCTGAAGCTGATGTCTTCATTCTTATGGGTACCGTAAGAGGTCTGCCGGTATATCGAATACGATATAAACCACCACCCCGTAACATTTGATTGGTACCCCAAGCCGACATTCCGCAAGCATAAAGTTGCCCGTCAACTGGATTGAACCTACCTCTCATAACTCCTGTCAAAAATTTAATCCCCGGTAAGTCGATAACCCCACCCTGCATCTGCCCCTGCACACTTTCATGTAATACCAGCTGGATTTTTCCGAATCCATATGAAAAACTCAAGAGGCTGCCATTTAAAGGCCCCCACTTTTTACTGTCGACCCACAATAATTCTGAGGGTGAGCGGTCAAACTTCATATCTACCCAGACCATGGGTTGCTCCATGGCGAGTCTTGTCGTGTCCTTGGGGGGATTGTAGCCCCACATGTTTCCATAAAACTTGCTCTTTCCGTCAACCCAGTTAATACGGTTCATCGGGTTCCAGAAGCCCTGTTGATCAGTGACCAAAAAACTTCCATCGGGATTAATACATACCCCATTTGCAGCCCTGAAGCCTGTAGCTATGATATCTGTATTTGAACCGTCCGCACTAACCTTCAACAAAGTACCATGTTGGGGTATTAATGCTTCACGGGCATGCCTTCCACTTTTGGCATAGTAAAGATTTCCTTGCTTGTCGGCCTGTAGACCCATCGCGAATTCGTGGAAATGATCGGTAACCTGATGATCGTGATTAAAACTCTCATAGAAATCGGTTTCATTATCCCCATTATAATCACGTAGTAACACCAACTGATCTCTACAGATCACATAAATTTTGTCATTTATAACCTTAATTCCCAAGGGCTGGAAAAGTCCGGACCCGATCCGTTGCCAAGTGAGTTCGTTTGAACCGCTTGTAAGGCCCGTAATAAGCCAGATATCTCCATCGGTAGTGCAGGCTACCGCCTTATTGGCATCCATTAGAAAGTCGATTCCGCTGAGCTTCATTCGACAGGCCCATGGATTATCAAAAGGAGGTGTGAGTTGATCAACAACGAAAAGTCTATCTTCAGAACCCGATGTTATCACACTTTTTATTTTTTCGGGATAATGAGAGGGGCCGCCTTTTGTATATTGATTTAAGTCTTCGGGTAAAACAGAATTTGCCACAAACCCAGCCAAATCTGAAAAAGAGCTATTTGTTATAAATAATTTCACCCTCACCGCTTTTGATTTTTCCACGGTCATCATCACAAATCCATCTTCCTTTGATAAGGATGCGCCTTCACCCGTAATTTCCACTTTGTTGGAAACTGGCGCTACTTTCATTTTCAGCAGGGACGAAGATGAACTTATATTCAACGTTCTGGTAAATACGGTCTGATTACCACTTATTTCCCTTCCTAATTTTTCAAGAATAGTTGAATTTCCGACAGTATAGGAAATAATAATCTTGTCACCGTGATGATATAACCCCTTGTAGTCAGACCAATTCTTTGGAAGCGGCCCAAAGGCTCGGCCATCCCTAGCCCTAAATCTTGGGTCTTCAAAAGAAGCCGTTTCAGGATTGGCCCACCCAGGCCCAACAGGTGTTTCAAAGTGTAATTTTCCTATGGTACGTGGATAGGTCTCGTGTTTATCATTTAATAAAATACCATTCCAGTCGATGAATCCATCCCCTGCCCATCCCCCTGCGACCCGCATCAGGTCGTGGTCGAAAATCATCCAAGCTTTTCCTTTAGAGACGCCCCCCTTGCCTTCATCGAGTCGAACGGCAATGCCCTTGTAGGCGAAATTATTCTTTAGATAATCCTCATCGGGATAAGGGATTGGCCCTGGGGAATGATATCTTTCAATCCCTGTCTCTTCATCGACCAATTCATAGGTATTGATAAAAAAATTTCCATAATCCATATCGGCCCAAGGTTGATATGGTTTAGTTTCCGGTCCTCTTGATGTTCCAATCGGTAGATTTGCCAAATACCCAGGTGTGCTGGCAATCAGTTCTAAATTCTTGTTCTCTTTGATAAATTCTTGGCGGATATAGGTTATAACATCGTACTTTTCTTGGGGTGTAAGTACAGGTTGTGGTGGCATGGAACCATAGCCCATTGTAATCGTTCTGTACATAGAATAAGCATCGTTACCTGACTTTAATTCTTGTTCCCAGAATTTGGTTGATAAAGGTATAGAGCCTTCGACATCTTGATTTCCGTGGCAGTTGATACAATTGGAACTATAGATGCGTTCGCCCCTTATAAAACTTTCTCTATCTGCACTGGCAATTATACCCGCATGGTCAATGTTTTTTTCCAATTCGGGCAAGTCTGCCTCCGCCAACACATAGCTAACATTCGACCGGTCGATAGCAACAGGTTCTTCTGATTGTTTTTGGGCCGAAAAGGAAAATTCATCACCATTGACCGAAATATGTCCTTTAAAGGTATTTTCTATAAAAACGCCATTTAAAATAGCCTCCTCTCCAAAAAGTTCAAAATTACCAGATAGTTCATTGGTAGATAAGGTAACATCCTTTAAGACCTTGGTACCCCAGTCGAAAGACACCATTGCAACTTGTTGACTTCCCCCATTGTCAATAAACCTGAGAACACCCTGTGGGGATTGATCTTCAAATCCAATTTCATAATCCCATGATTCGGTTCGAGTCGACGTTTGACAGCCAACAAAAAGTATTGTAACTATATACAACCACAAACGTATTTTGAATCGTACAATAAATGAACCGATATTAAAGGAAGTTGATGGTGGCTTGTTCATTTTTAATATAACTATGAAGGATACCAGAAAGTTATATCCTATTAGGGTTATGTACCTAAAAGTATGAAAATATACTTAAGTCGAATGGTTAAAAACTGCTAATGACGCAGTATGAATTTTTAAAAACGATAGGCCAAGCTCAAAAGTGTGCCTCTGGGTAAAACGGGAACGACAACAAAACTAGCATTCGGATTGGCTTGAATAAAATCCGCTGTCGCAGCATTGGCGCTTGCGCCAAAGTTATTTGGCCCAAAGAAATTCGCCAGTCCTTGAGAATTGAAAAGATTCGATACAACCACATTAACAGAAATATTTTCAGTGATATCATATCCCAGACCTGTATTGAAAATGCTATAGGAAGCTAACTGAAATGCGTTTGCAATATTACCTTCCCGTTTCCCCATGAATTGCCATTTGAAGAAACCGTTCCATTTCGTATTCTGATAATCCATGCCAAGATTGAACATCAGATTTGGATTGAAAGGCAAGGTATTGTCGGAATAGTCAATTGTGTTATCGTCATCGGGATCAACGGATCCAGCTGCATCATAAACGGTCCATTTGGTAGCTTTTGGTATTTGGAGGGTACCGTTGAAATTAAAGGTGAAATATGGAATAGG
Source organism: Maribacter sp. (assembly GCA_018679695.1). GTDB lineage: Bacteria > Bacteroidota > Bacteroidia > Flavobacteriales > Flavobacteriaceae > Maribacter_A. The sequence continues at coordinate 1,113 of JAHHKH010000089.1, read as the reverse complement.
CATATAGGCAGTTTCCCATTCAATTCCCAAGGTACGGGAGTCGTTGAACTGCACTGGGGCATAAAATACACTACCATCATCGGGGTCAAATTGAAAATCGGCGATTCCAATGTCTTTCAGTTGGCTCCAGAAAGCCGTGATCATTGCTAAAAATTGATTACTGCTGTATTTTAATCCTACTTCTGCCTGGGTTATTTTCTGTATCTCCCCTTTTTGATTTATCGGGACCCCGGAAAAATTATTGAAATAATAATTTAATTCAGGGGCTTTGTTTCCTGAAGAAAAACGTGTGAAAGCAGCGGTATGCTCATTCAATTTATAGTTAATCGCAGCCGAATACGACAGATAATTGTACTTGAAATCAAACTTGTCCTTTACCCCGGTTGGCACTAAGATGCCATTGTCATAAGCTGTATTTGGGTCACGGTCATAACCACCATCTTGCTCAAGGGGAGCCGCTTGATCTTTGCTTCCTTTATGGCCAATAGACTCATATCGTACGCCAACATCCAAATGTAAACGATCCTTTAATTTCCATCGATCATTTGCAAAAAATGCCAATTGGCTTACGTCGGCTCTGGAATTATCAAAAAACAATCCTCCGTAATTACTCAAACCGTTTGAGTCGGATAAGGCAATTACGGTTTGACCCGGATTTTCCAAAGTGACCTGCAACATTCTAGGATTGGGCTCATAGGTAACATAACCAAAACTTCCTTGCGTATAAAGTGACGTATCTGAAAAACCAGACCCAAAACCAAAAGTGATATCATGGTTTTCAGAACTTTTTCTAAAGGTCAATTGATTCATCCATTCATCGGATCTATTTTGCTTAAGCCAGGATGCTGTTCCCATAATTGCATTATTGGGTAATGTTCCTGCACCCAAATATTGAATTGATTCACCTGCTAAAATCCCGCTATTATCCAACCGAGCCAATTCAGCGCCATTAAGTGCATCCCTAAAAATCACTTGTCCAATCGGGAACTGGGCACCACTTATGAAATATGCCAAGGGATTATCCAAGGAGACAAGTGCATTACTAATCGTCGTCTGCCAATTGGCATTCTTTCGTGAATGTTTTATGTTGAGTCTTGCGGACCAGTCCTTACC
>JAHHKH010000075.1 GCA_018679695.1 Maribacter sp. | reverse complement strand
GTACTACTGGTTACAGTACCTAAAAATCGGAAAATATCACCTCCTCCAATATCATCTATTGAAACCCCCACTGCAGCCGCAAGTTCGGTATACGCAATTTCTACATCGCTCGGGAAGGTGGTTAGAGACATCACAGTAACCGCATCTGTAGGCGTACCTCCTGCGGGCTCATGACTTACAGCTAGGTCATAAGAAGAGACGTTATCCCTAGGGGTATTAAAATTTGCTTCGAAAGAACCCGTTGCCAAATCTGGTACAGGAACCACGGTCTGAAAGTCTTTCACCCTCATATATGGGGCTATATTCTCTTCCTGGTTGGGCTCTGGAAATGGATTCTTGTCTTCATCCCTATCACAGGAAACAAAGGCTATAGCCAATAGGACCAGGCAAATAATGAATTTATTGATATTTTTCATTTTATTGATTTTTTTCATTTTAATAAGATAAGCTATCAATCTACAAATCCTTCGGGATTGGTATCCCAGAATACCGGGGTGTCAGGATTCGTTTTCTGCGTAATATTAATGTTGTTATCCGAAGCAACTTGCGGATACCACATTGATCGTACAAAGGTGCCTGGGTTTTCCACCACAAAGGCAGGGGTCAGATTATCGGGTTGACCCGTTCTTCGATAAGTGTTATAGGCTTCCATTCCATTACACCAGGAGGCAATAAATACCTGTTCGGCTATAATACGCAGTTTATCAGTATCGTTTCCTGCGTCATATGCTGCCAATATTTCTGAGACATGGGTATCTATCGAGGCACCAGTAGCCTCAAAACCGGTCCCTACTGCCAGCCCAGCTCCAAAAGCGGATACCTTATTCATTGATTCCCTAACACCATTTTCCAAATAGATCCGGGCATCACCTGTCGTACCCATTGTAAGTGCAGCTTCAGCCAACATTAAATTTGTATTGGAAGAAAGTAGGATAGGGGATATTCCTGCACCTGCCAAACCTACCGTTGGGGCAGAGGAACCCGAAACAGCGGTATTAAAGCTATTGTCATCAAAGGGGCCTCCAATGGGATATACCCCGTGCAGTGTACGGAAGGCATCATCGGGTGGTATGCCGTCATCATCCAAGTGGTTTCTGCCCCAGAGACCATCAAAACCATTTAGATTGGGAACTGTGCAATAGAGGTCGAAATCGTCCCACCAAGCGGGAATTAAAACCTCGGTGACACATTCCTTGGTGACGACATCGGCGCCCGAGTAGTCACTTTGTTGCCTGTAAAAATAATATCGGGTTCGGGGATCCGCTTGTGAATATTGATTGGCGAGTAGATCCATATAATAATTACAGGTATAGAAATCAGAACTTGGGCCTTGTCCATCAAAATTTGCGTCAAAATAGGGGTGTCTACTATCCGGGGCAGCATTATTGGCACCCCATTGGAATTGTAGGTCATCTCCAAAATCGAGGATCAATTGACCTCCGGCAATCAAACTATTTATGGTAGCAGCTGATTCCGATGGGTTAACCAACCGGGTTTGAATAGCGAGTTTCAATCGCATGGTATTCGCTGCCTTTATCCACTTAGTTTCATCACCTCCGTAATACAGGTCATTGGTAGGCAAAGCAATTTCGTTCGCGTTGAGGTTGTTAATAGCCTCAACCAGTAGTTGATCCGCAGCTGCATAAATCGAAGCCCCTGAATCTACGATAGGATTAAAAATACCTTCACCGCCACTAGCCGCCTCAGAGTAAGGTACATCCCCGAATATATCAACCAGTGTGGTCACAATATAGGCTTCCAAAATTTGTGCAATGGCTATATGCGTATTTAGGCCAGCTTCCTCGGCAAGGGGAGTCATGGTTCGGATATCTATCAATGCTTCGGAATAGGCATCATCCCATATCTGGTCAAAATCTGCGGGTTCATATAATTCTCTATATGTGGGTCCGAAACCATGTTGAATCCGCACCGGCTCCATACCAAATTGTGCCCAACCGTTTTCTGCCCGCCCCTCAGTCCCAGAATGCAATTTGGCAACCATTTGCTGAATGCTGTTCAGAAAGAAATCCACATCGGCCTGTGTCGGGTTCAGTTCATTTGGACTTGGCACCACTCCAAGGTTCGTGGTTTCACATCCATTTATCAATAATATCGATGTAGCAACAAGCGCCAAACCAATTTTTTTCAACCTATTTTTCATAATGCTTTTACTGTTTTTCATTTCTTATAAATTAAAAGGTAGCCCTTACAGTGAATCCATATCGTCTTGAAGAAGGGCCGGTAAAGAAGTCAATACCTTGGCCATTACCAACACCGGTACTCGATGCATTGGTATCATAACGAACATTCTTAGGGAAATTTACAGCCTTAAACCATAGATTTTGTCCGGATAATGTGAAAGACAAGCTTCCGAAAGGAGTATCTTTCAACATCTTAGATGGTAACGAATACCCTAATGATGCTTCCTGTAACCTAATGGTAGTACCATCATATACATTAAACTCGTTTATACCACCTGCAAAAAAGGTATTGAAACCTAGTTCAGTAGAACTGATGGCCACATCGTTTGGTGTTCCATCGGACTGTTTCACGCCTGGCAGAAGGTACTGGGATTCCCTATCAATAGGATTATCGTCATCGACAACACCTCTACCGATCAATGCCGCTGTTGTTACCGAATAGATATCACCTCCATGACGATACTGCAAATTGGCAGATAGCGTAAAGTTTTTAAACCTAACTGTTGGTATCAAAGCTGCCGTCCAATCCGGGTTGGGATCCCCTATTTCGGAAATTGTATTATCTACAAGGTATCTTCCGGCATCATTAACCAATCTATTACCATTATCATCCTTTAAGACAGTACTTCCCAATAAGACACCAAATGGTCTGCCTTCAACGGCATAGTTGGCAGCCTCACCTGTAATTGCATCGGTCAAGAGAATATTTTCGGTGCCTTCGGCCAAATCTGTAACCGTAGTTTCAATAGTCGAGAAGTTACCGGCAAGATTAATACCGATATTGTTTTCATATTCCTTGAGAACATCAATATCAAAATCTACCTCGACCCCTTGTGATTGGATTTCCCCGATGTTTACAGTTGTACTGGTAAAACCGGTAGAGCTATCCAAGGTCCTGTTGGTGATTAAATCGGTAGTGGTCTTATCAAAAAGACTCACATTCAGATTCAGCCTGTTAAAAAGCCGGGTGTCCAAACCAAATTCGATTTCTTCCACACGTTCCGGTTTCAGGTCTCTGTTACCAAGGGTATTGGATACAGTATTTGATGAAACCACATTTCCGTTTATATCTACCAAAGATCTAGAATTAAGGCTCAAGACGTCCCTAGTGTTAAACGGTGTTGGAAAACCTGCTGATGATCCGTATCCAACGCGTAATTTGACGTAGTTAAGAAAATCGCCCTGAATTCCTTCAAAGGCAGTAGTTGGTACAAAGGAAACACTTGCACCAGGATAGAATAAAGAATTGTTTTCCCTTTCCAAGGTTGACGACCAGTCGTTTCTGCCTACCGCGTTCAAGAACAAGAAGTCTTTATAGGAAAATGTAAGATCCAAATATAGGCCTACTAAATTCTCTTCGAAATTTTGATTAAGATTCGGATTTCCAGTCCTTACAAGGGAATTCACCGAGGATGGAGTGGTAAAGTTAAAATGCTCCAATACACCGAACACCAATTGTCCTTGACTTTCAACACCATCTTGGGCGAATTCATCCCTACGGCTATTGGCACCCGCTATTGCCTTAAGATTAATATCCTCTGTTAGATTCTTATCGGCAGTTAGGATAATATCGTGGTTCCAGATAGTATTCCTTACCGAGCTTGTTCTTAAGACTCCTTGGGCAACGCCATCTACACCTCCTCTGTTCTGACCATAGGAATTCAACTCGGTATAGCTGTCCAAACCTAATCTATAGCTGATATTCATCCAGTCATTGAGTTCATACGATATAGATCCATTACCTAAGAACCTATCTGTATTTTGTGTGGTTTTTACGTTGGCAACTGTCCAATACGGGTTTTGGATGTCATTGCCAGATCTATAATACACACTTCGACCATCAGCAGCTTGGAAGGGAAGGTTAGTGAGGTCTACACTTCTTGGCGTATAGAGTAAATCACCAAAAACAGCACCACCGTTAAAGGCGGCCCCGCTACCGGTACTAACAGCATTTGGCGGTGATTTAAAATCAGTACGAATAAAGTTGAATACGCCATTAACGCTTAGTTTATTGGCTAATTTCGCATTACCACCAAGGCCAAAATTATTTCTAAGTATCCTGTTTCCTGGGGTGATGCCTTTATCTTCCGTACGTCCGTAATTCAAACTAAAACTTGCTTTTTCCGAACCACCACGAACATTTACTGAGGTACTGGTGACATAACCTGTTCTAAAAAATTCTTCAACACCATTATACGGTTTGTAATCATAAGGTTGGGCCAAAAGATCCTCAAATCCTGCTGTAAGCGTCTGATCGGCGAGGAAATTCCAAGGATGCCGTAATAAGGCAACACCATTGTTGCCATTTCCTAAAAATTGCCCTGCATTGGAGATGCCATCGTCATCTGACCTGTCAAACCTAGGTCCCCAATTGCTAAAGAAAAAACCAAATCCTTGGTGGAATCCACCACCATAATTATCCTGGTATTTTGGAAGGACAGCATTGGACGCAAATACCGATTGATTGAAAGTAACTTCCGTTTTACCAACAGATTCCCCTGTGGCAGCTCCTTTTGTACTTATCAAAATAACCCCATTTCTGCCTCTATTACCATAAAGTACAGTTGCGCTCAATCCTTTCAAGACACTGATATTGGCAATATTGTTGGGATCTATATCCAAAAAGCGACTAGATTCCGTATTGCCATCCAAAAATGAAGTCTGGGTGTTTGTTCCTGAATCCACAGGTACGCCATCCACAACAAAAAGTGGTTGGTTCGATTGTGTTACCGAAGAATATCCACGGATTATGATGTTGGTTCCTGAACCAGAAAGTCCATTGTTTGCCGTAATATTAACACCGGCAACTTTTCCCTGTAGTACCCGTCCTATATCCGCATCGGGTCTTGAACTAACCTGATCTTCATCAACAGTGGTCACGGCATATCCTAGTGATCTTTCTTCCCTTTGAATACCCTGTGCAGTAACTACCACCTCCTCTAATGCCTGTGCATCCTCGAGCATTTGCAGGTTAATAATATTTGAGGCACCGACAATTCGTTCTTCGGTTCTTTGCCCAATAAAGGAAAATATCAAAGTCTGCCCCTCCGCAGCTTGAATGGTATAATTACCATCAAAATCTGTTTGGATTCCTGTTGTTGTTCCTTTTATTAAAATATTTACTCCAGGCAAGGGAATCCCAGTTTCATCGGTAACATTACCGGAAACCGATTTTTCTTGTGCATACGCCCAGGATATCCCAATGAGATAAAGCATAAGCAACCAAGTACATTTTTTTTTCATACGTATGGATTTTAATGAGTTAGTTATGAAGTGACTTTTTGGTAATCTGTGTTGTAATGAATTTTAGTCTTTGAATACGTTTATGATAGCGTATCATAGCGCATTTACTTTAGAGCCATTGTACATTCAATTAGTCATTCAAATCAAAGTAACATCCGATTAACATAATTTTGGGAAAGGCTTATCAACGTTTACTTTTCCGATGAATGTTTACGCCATTTTTACCCTGCGTAACTCGATCCGGATGTCGTATTCCTTAGAAAATGCTTCATCTTGATCCTTTGTACGTTAATCGCTTTGTAGTAATTGCCTGGAAAAGTCTGTTTGTAATTCAAGTATTTGTAAACTAAGAAGTGTAAAAGAATGTAAAGCGCAGCCCTGAATTTGTTTGATGACTAATTCAAACGTCACTCTAAAACTAAAAGAAGTTATTTATTAGAAGTAAAATTTCAGAGCTGCTTTACATTAAGTCAGTAAATACCAAGATAACGTGCTCCAATGGTGTCTTGGGGAAAGGCTTATCAACGTTTACGTGCCCGATAAACACTTACGGGAATTTTACGTGATTAGCCAGGAGTCTGTATGCCAAGTCTCTGATATTCGCTAGGTGTGAGGTTAGTATCTTTTTTAAACGCCTTATTGAATGTTACCTTATTATTATAGCCAACTTCATAGGCAACATCTATGATATTCAAGTTTTTTTGATGATCAAGATTAAAAATACTCTTGGCCTCATTGATGCGATATTTATTGATCAGTTCATGGAAATTCAAATCAAAATGTTCGTTTATGACTTGGGATGCATTATGTCTTGTGGTATTCAAGCGATTTGCCAGTACTTCGAGGTTAATGTCATTCTCTTTATAAATCTTCTTATTTTCCAATAGATCTATTAAACTTTCCTTTAGTTCCATGGACAAGCTCGGTGTGAGTCCAGATTTTTTGTATTTGAAGAATAATTTGTCACCAATTGTCAATATTCCACTGAAAACGCTCGGCTGCACATTGGCCGAATAACCAATGTACATAACCATTAAGGCCATGCAAATTACTTGAAGATTATATACGATACCATAGGTGATATTATAACTGATTAAAATGCCATAAACGGCATATGAAACAATATAACTAGCGTGAATCACATATATATTTCGTTGCCAAAGTTTATTCGCCTTATTGATATTCTTACTTTTTTTGGAAGTGAGATATAGTTCACGAATAAAATAACCATAAGCTATCAGTGATATCAATTTTAAGACTACCAAAAGTACCAAGTCCGGTGAATCCTGAGGATTAAAACCATTGGATACACGCTCTAGCATTATGTTCAACTTTTCAGAACCTGATAACAAATAAACAGGTAATAAATATATGAATAAGCCAATGGTAGGAATAAGATGTAATAAATCAGTCTTCTTTAAAACGTATTGCTGTGTGATTCTTTTGAAATAAAAATAAAGCAATGGGCCGTAGAGAAAAGAAAAACTGGTGGACATTAAATAGGAATGTGGAAATCTAAATTGATAATTCGTAATGTTCAAACAAATATGAAGGATGAAAAAGGAATGAATAAAAACAAAACAGCTTATAAGTATTTTCGCTATCCTATCGATTTTCTTATTGAAATGAAGAATAATGGCGATATAAAATCCAATGAGTGCTACATATAAATAAAGGAATGACCACAGATTAAATGACATACTATATTTGTCAATAAGGGCCATGAACTCTGGTGTTTGCCGCACAGTATCAAAACCTGTTTCCCTAAAAATCGATGTATTTAAGTCAGCAATTAAATATTTTTCCAAATACTCGGCAGTCTTCGCTATATCATTGGTTGCTGCATATGTCAAGGCAATTTTCCTTAAAATTGGCGCTTTAGAAACGTTGGGGTTGGCGAGGGCCTTATGATAGGTAATAAGCGCTGCTTGAAGTTTTTGTTGGGAAAACAGACGATCGGCTTCAATCAACAGATTTTCTGAAGAATTAAAACTGGCATCTTGGAACGCCTCTTTTAAATTAACCTCATGAACCGAATATGCTTTGATGCATAATAGTAAGAATGTGATTAAGATTCCTAAATGCCTCATTTTATGATTGATGAATTAGCTTGTATCAAGTTACTTAATAAACAAGGTCAAAATCTTAAAAAAATCTTAAAATGGTAACTCCCGATAATAGTTTACCTCTATGTTATGTTAAAATTAACGGGAATAAATGTTAAATCTGAATTTTTACAATTAACCTATAATCAACCAATAATAGGCAATAACCACAAAAAAACCGGTGCTCCCACCGGTTTTAACTAACTAACTCAAAAAATTACTAACTCAAATAATTCGGTACAAAGGGCTTTAATTAACAATTAATAAAGATTAATTAAAGATAGGCAATATGTTAAAATTGCCGTTAATTTTTAAACGACAAACTTTTGGCTTTATTGTTGAAATCGATAAAAATATTTTTATTCTAGTCTTGTAGTATAAATACTTTCCTTAAAAGTTCAGTGGTCCGTGAGGAAATTTTGGTTCTTATTTCCTTTTCCTCTATGGCAATCATAGTATAAACTCCATTGAGAGCCTCGTTGGTCACATAATCGGTAAGGTCCGGATTCACTTTCTTTGTTAGGGGAATACTGTTGTACCTGGTTATCAGATTGTTCCAAATTTGATCAGCGCCTACCTTCTCGAATGAGTTTTTTATTACAGGATTAAATTTGGCATATAGTGTGGTTCGGGTGGTGTTCGTTAGGTATTGGGTAGCTGCATCATCACTACCTAACAATATGTTTTTGGCATCATTGAAGGTAATACCTTTAACGGCATCCACAAAAATGGGTGTTGCCTCACTAACCGCATCCTCAGCTGCGCGATTCAAGACCTTCAACCCTTCATCAGCCAAATTCCCCAAACCGATGTCTCTAAGGGTTTCATCGACTTTTTGGAGTTCCTCGGGGAGTAGGATTTTAACCAATTCGTTTTTATAAAATCCATCAACCTCGGTAAGCTTACTAACTTGTTTATCAATACCCATGTCCAATGCTTCCCGAAGCCCCTGTGCAATTTCTAAATTGCTGACCCCGGTTCCTCCTTGGGGCAGTTGGTTTACAACTTGTTGCAGTTCACTACAGGAATAGCATTGTAGAATGATTAGGAGTAAAACCAGTTTTCTTTTCATGTTGATCAATTTAAATTCCACTAGGAAAAAATAACGGTCTTATTATTATAGACCATGGTTTTTCTTTGTACATGCAGATTGACGGCTCTTGAGAGTACTATTTTTTCCAAATCCCGCCCCTTAGCAATAAAATCCTTTATGGTATGGGAATGTGAAACGGTGGTTACGTCCTGTTCAATAATTGGGCCTGCATCAAGTTCTTCGGTAACATAATGGCTGGTAGCACCAATAATCTTTACCCCACGTTCAAAGGCTGCGTGATAAGGTTTGGCGCCAACAAATGCCGGTAAAAATGAGTGATGGATATTTATAATCCTGTTAGGATATTCGTTGATTAAGGCACCACTAACAATCTGCATATATCTTGCCAAGACAATAAAATCGACTTTGTGTTCCTTTAACAGCTGTAGTTGTTTTTTTTCCACTTCTATTTTTGATCCCTTAGGGACAGGAATATGATAAAAAGGAATATCGAATTGTCTGGCAATATAACCTAATTCTTGATGATTACTGATTATGAAAGGAATATCGGCCCTTAACTCCCCAGAATTGAATCTACTTAAAAGATCATAAAGGCAATGGTTGTATTTAGAAACGAAGATTGCCATTCTGGGCAAGATATTATCCAAATGCAGGCTCCATTCCAGGTTATAGGGATTAGCCAACTTCGCAATGAATTCTTTCTTGAACTCCTCCAATTGCAGCATGTCTTCTTCGAATTCACTTTCCAATCGCATAAAAAAAACATCCGCTTCCTTATCAACATGCTGATCCAGATAAACAATATTCCCTCCTTTGGAGTGTATAAAACCAGTTACATTGCTTATAATTCCTGATTGGTCGGGACAATGAATTAATACGGTAGTTTTCAATCTATTTATTTTATGCCCAAAATTAGAACATTAAAAACATCAAACTAATATAATATTGTTTGTTTTATTGAGATCAAAATAAGGGAATAGAACTATGAGAACGATATATCCCCACTATTGGGTATGGTACGGG
>JAHHKH010000063.1 GCA_018679695.1 Maribacter sp. | reverse complement strand
GTGTTAATTCAGATCCGGTATCATTGAAGCCTACGATCTGAATTAACACGAATCGACTTTATGGGAGGTCGTGATTACTTTAACAATTACCCAGGTGCAAGCTTTAACGGAATATGGTCTCGCGTATACAGTAGTGCCGGCACTGGTATAGGCTCTGGAGTGAGCGTTGGTATTTTAACCAACCTTCAAGGTTTGGAGGATATTAATGCCAATTCTGATATCAACTATGATTTTCACGTAGGTATTTCTAAGGTCATGTATGCACATCAATTGATGTTATTGGTTGATTATGTGGGAGCTGCCGCATTTACGCAGGCTGGTAATCCTGCAGAGTTCCCAGCTCCTGTTTTGGATGATGGTGCAGCCGTATACACAAGTGCATTGGCTTTGTTGGATGAGGCCGAATCATTGTTGAGCGGAAATCCGGATGCTTTGGGTGCTGATGACTTCTTTTATGGAGGTGATGCCAGCAAATGGGTTAAAGCCATTAATTCATTACGTTTAAAAGCATATGTTACCACAAATAACACCTCAGCTTTTAATGCCGTAATAGCCGACAATAATTTCATTAGTGATTCTGATGATGATTTTGAGTTCCAATTTGGTTCAAGGGAATTACAGCCTGATACGAGACATCAAGATTATGCCAATGATTATACTCCTAGTGGTGCCAACATTTATCATTCGAATTGGTTGATGGAGACCATGCTTGAAAAAGATGACCCTAGAATCCGTTACTATTACTATCGTCAGATTGACGGTACTCCGGGTGCTAATGATATCAATGGTGATCCAGTTGATCCTGATGAAGAATTATTAGCTTGCTCCCTGGTAGTGCCTCCACAACATTATATAGATGGTGGATACACCTATTGTAGTGTTGATAATGGTTATTGGGGACGTTCCCATGGTAATGATGAAGGTACTCCTCCAGATGGCTTCCAGAGAACAGCAGCTGGTGTTTATCCTGCCGGTGGTCGTTTTGATGATAACGGTTTTGACGTCGTTGGCCTAGGCCTCGGTGGTGGTGGTGCCGGAATTGAGCCCATTATATTAGCATCTTATGTTGATTTTTGGAGGGCTGATATGGCTGCAAGTGATGCTGAAAGGGCTGCGTTTATGCAGGCTGGTATGGAAAAATCAATCACCAAAGTACAGACTTTTGGAGCCTTGGATGGTAATGCAGACAAGTCATTTGAACCAACTGCCGCAGATGTAACGGCTTACGTTGATGGAATAGTTGCTGATTTCAATGCAGCTACAGGAGATGATAAGGAAAACATTTTTGCTGAACAGTATTGGATTGCTTCGTTTGGTGGTGGTGCTGAGACATTTAACTACTACAGAAAAACAGGATATCCCACTACGGTGCTTCCTAACTGGGAACCAAATCCAGGACCTTTCCCAAGATCATTTCTCATACCACAAAACGAGGTTGTCACCAACCCTAACTTAACTCAAAAAACATCGCTTACAGAACAGGTATTCTGGGATACTAATCCTTCTAGTCCAACGTTCCCTCCAGCGAATTAATTAACTAAAAAAGAAATAAGATGAAAATTAATCATAAAATTTTTACTGTTCTTGCGTTAACATCATTGGTGTTTACCTCATGTGATGAAGGGGATGCTGTTGTTGACGACGTAACCGCTGGCACTGAAAGAGGGGCTATCTTAAGAACAGTTAATGTTACTTCCGATGAATTACCTATTGGCGTAGCCGATGGTTTTTTCGGAGTTGACCTGGAAGTTCAAAGTGAACAAGATGGTGGTTTGGTTCAAGCCATAGATGTCTTCGTTAATTTTACAGATGGAACACCTGATAATGGTAAGGGAGCAACTACTCCTGACGCTTTGGCTGAGACTCTTGACCCATCAGGATTTACAATTGGTGATAATGGTCTACCAGTATTCAGTTACCAAATAACTTTAGGGCAGCTTTTAAGTGCTACTGGGGTTTCTGAAAGTGATATAGATGGTAGCGATCAGTTTAGGATTCGTTTTGAACTGGTATTAACCGATGGTAGAAGATATTCTTTTGCCCAAAATTCAGGTACTTTGACAGGATCTTACTTTAGTTCACCGTTTCTATACTCTGCAACTATAGTATGTCCTCCTAAAGCTCCAACTCCGGGCGTTTGGACAGTTAATATGACTGACTCTTACGGAGATGGTTGGCAGACAGATACTGGCGGCGGTGGTTCTGGTATTACTGTTACTTTGGATGATGGTACGGTATTGGAGGTTGGACTTTGTTCTCCTTATGGTAGTGCTGCTGGAACTTTCTTAGGAGGTCCTGATTGTACTCCCAATAATGGTTCAGAAGGAAGTGGAACTATTACAATTCCAGCTGGTACTCAAACGGCAGATTGGTTCTTCCCAGGAGATAACTATGGTGAAATAGGATTCGAAATCGTTACTCCAAACGGAAACGTTGTAGGCGGTTATACCAGTGTTGAGGCCGGACCGATAACCATTGATTTCTGTAAAGATTAATTCATCCAGAAACCATTGGATGTAAACCAATAAAGTTTTATTGAAAGCCACCTCTCGCAAGAGGTGGCTTTTTTTATTGAATTACCTTACAATCTTATTGATGTAATTGAAGTGCGCTATGGCTAAACGACTTATTTAATTACAATTAAGGTATTTACCACGGATTTTGATTACACCCTTACAAATGAAATCGAATGGTAATGGAACCCATAACTTAACTTTCCACGATTATTGTTTTCATATGAAAAACAGTATGAAATGATCGGAAAGTTTAATGAAAAATTGAATGGTATGGCCATAGGTAAGTCTTAACAATGAGGTTTATTTTTTGTCAAATAGCATCTTAAATATTAACGAAGACCAATATATTTCCTGCAAATAATAATGTATTTTTGAGTAAAATTGAAATGATGAAGATTATTTTTATTCGCCATACCGCTGTACTTTTGGCATTTTTTGCTTCAATTGTATGGCTGCAATCCTGTTCTGAAGATGAACTCACGGGTAAGGACACCGAAATTGTAGGCGAGGAACCGATTCCTGAAGAACCGGAAGACCCTGTTATCGAAGAACCTGACTTTACCCCTGAAGGAATTGTTGAAGTATTCAACGCGGATAAAGTTGATGATAATTTTATACTCGTCAATGATGCAGCCGCCAACCGGGCCTACCTTATGGACAAAGAAGCACGTTTATTGCATGAATGGACCCTTACCAATAATATTGGCAATGATGTATTTCTTTTACCCAATGGAAAGCTTTTAGCCTCATTGGAGTCCGATGACCCCCAGATTAAATTAGGAGGAAAGGGTGGAAGACTGCAGATCATTGCCCCAGACAATAGCGTGGAATGGGATTTTATATATTCCTCATTGGAAGGGGAAACACATCATGATGTAGAACAACTGCCTAATGGAAACATTATTGCGATGGTCTGGGAACAATTAAGTTCAGCAGAGGCAGTGCAAGCAGGTTTTATGCTCGAAGAAGCTATTTTTCCAGAATCGATAATTGAAATTGACCCAGCCACTAACCAAATAATATGGGAATGGCACTCCAAGGACCATTTAATACAGGACCACGATGCAATCAAAGACAATTTTGGTGTAGTTTCAGAACATCCCGAACTCATTGACATTAACTATACTCCGATATCAGAAACATTGGAAGAGGTTAAGGGAGATATAATGCACGCGAATGCTATTGCTTATGATGAAGTGAATGATGTAATCTTATTGAGTGTGAACTTTTATTCCGAGGTCTGGGCAATCGACCACAGCACCTCAACTTCAGAAGCTGCCGGGCACGATGGTGGGAATTACGGTAAAGGCGGTGATCTTATCTATCGTTTTGGCAATCCGGAAACGTATCGGAATACAGCGGGAACCCGCTTGTTTCATAACAACCATTTTCCCAATTTGCTAAAAGGGGTAGATCAGGGTAAAATACTCATTTTCTCCAATGGAAATGATATTAAACAATCTACTGTTTACGAAATGGAACTACCTGTTGTCTATGATCTACAAGCAAATACTGATAATGAGTTGCGGATAACCTGGAGTTTTACAGATCCGGACCTCTATTCAGGTAAGGTTTCTGGGGCTGTCCCATTACCCAACGGAAATATCCTCATTACAGAAGGTGATTTTGGATACTGGGAGGTAACCCGTGAAAAGGAGGTGGTTTGGAAATGTAACATAGAAGGATTCCTTTGGCGAGGATACCATTATGCTAACGATGGCCCGGAAATACAAGCCCTAGGGCTATAACCAAAATTGGTGAATCATCGACATGGATTGCAAGAGCGCCCTGAAAATGATTACCATGACCAATGAACCGAAAATTTTCAGATTTAAGACCGCAATCTTCGTGACTTAATTTTATTTATGTTGTTTGATTCAATTCAGTACCATACAATGAACAAAATTCTATTTTTCCCATTAATAATTGCTCTTTTCATGTTCTCCTGTAAAGGGGAAAAGCAATCAAAGGATATCGTTATTTCCACGGATGACCCAAATAGCGCCGCCTCAAAAGTATTTGAAAAAATAAGCAGTGAGGAAAGTAAGCTGGTTTTTTCCAATACCATTACTGAAAATATAGAGACTTTGGAAAACCTGTTTAATTTCGATTACTTCTATAACGGTGCTGGTGTAGGCCTGGAGGATATTAATAATGATGGTCTTTTGGATGTATTTTTCACAGGCAATCAGGTAGAAAACAAATTATTTCTTAATGAAGGCGATTTGAAATTCAAGGATATTTCGAAAGAAGCAGGTATTAATACAGGAAAAAAATGGTCGAACGGTGTCACTTTTGTTGATATCAACAACGATGGTTTTATGGACATCTATGTTTCCCAAGGGGGTCCGAATACACGTTTTAATCGAATGAACCTATTATTTGTAAATAACGGTGATCTTACCTTTACTGAAAAGGCTGGGGAATATGGCTTGGCAGATCTAGGTATATCCACACAATCCACTTTTTTTGATATGGATAACGATGGCGATTTGGATTGTTTTGTAATGAATGAAAATGAATTATATGGTATAGATCCAATCACGCTGCATAGAATGGTTCATGAGAATGCAGAATCGGAATATTTTAATAGCTCACACCTATACCGCAATGATAATGGAAAATTTGTTGACATAACCAAAAAAGCGGGTATTCAAAGACCGATTTTTGGATTGGGATTGTGCGTGAGCGACATAAATAAGGATGGTTGGTTGGATGTTTATGTAGCAAGTGATTATTACCTTCCTGATGCCATGTTCATTAATAATGGAAACTCAACATTCACCGATCGAATTAAGGAATTCACGCAGCATACCTCGTATTTTGGAATGGGAATGGATATTGCTGATATCAATAATGATAACCTGCAAGATATTTTTGTCTTGGATATGTCCTCTACAGATCATGTGAGATCAAAAACCTTAATGGCTTCGATGAGTACTGATCGTTTTGACTATTTAGTGAATAAAGCGGATTTTCATTATCAATATATGTTCAATTCCCTGCAATTGAATATAGGAAATAACAAATTCAATGATATAGCCCAACTTACTGGAACTGCCAACACCGATTGGAGCTGGTCTGTCTTAATGACCGATTTCGACAATGATCAGGATACCGATATTTTTATCACCAACGGTTATAGACGATATGCCTTGGACAATGACCTGCAGATCAAGGTTTTTGAAACGAAAAGAAAGTATGGCAACAATGTTCCTTTACAGATCAAAAAAGAGCTATACAATCAGATGCCGTCCGAGAAACTTCAAAATATACTCTATCAAAACAATTCGGGATTGCGTTTTGAGGAAAATGCAAAAGCTTGGGGTCTCGATGATTTTTCGTTTAGCAACGGTGCTGCGCAAGGTGATTTGGACAATGATGGTGATCTTGATTTGGTAGTGAATAATATGGATGAGAATGCCTTTCTCTACAAAAATATGACTTCAGATCATAACAAGGCCCATTATTTAAAAGTCAAGACCAAGGGAATAAACTCCGATCCGTTTGCACAAGTCAAAATATCCTATGCTGGCACATCGCAACTTATTGAACAAAAGAGAACAAGGGGCTATAGGTCTTCGCATAGTAATATTATAAATTTTGGTTTGGGCCAGCATTCAATCGTTGATACGGTTTCGATAATTTGGACCAATGGCAAAGTGGAAGAGAAATACAATGTACAGGCTAATAGCCTTATTGAATTTGATATCAACAACGCAAAAATACCTACATCCAATAAAAAGTTATCGAAAAAACCAATATTTGAAGTGTTGGATATTAATGCCTTGGGGATAGATTTCGTTCATACCGAAAACATTTTCAATGATTTTGATACCGAGGTACTACTTCCCTATAAACAATCTACTAGTGGCCCTCTTATTTCAAAAGGTGACGTGAATGGTGACGGGAAAGTTGATCTATATATTGGAGGGGCGTCAGGACAATCAGGACAATTATATATTCAAAGGAACAACCGGTTTATTAAAATTAAATCCAGGACTTTTGAAGAAGATAAGGGTTACGAAGATATGCAATCTGTATT
The DNA here is from genome assembly GCA_018679695.1 of Maribacter sp. GTDB lineage: Bacteria > Bacteroidota > Bacteroidia > Flavobacteriales > Flavobacteriaceae > Maribacter_A. The sequence continues at coordinate 7,350 of JAHHKH010000063.1, read as the reverse complement.
CTTTGACTTTGACAATGATCAAGATTTGGATCTTTATGTCGTTAGTGGCGGAAATGAATTTGAAGAGAATTCATCCTTTTATGCAGATAGACTTTATATCAATGATGGGACGGGTTCATTCACTAAATTCAATAGTCAAGTTTTAAATACCTTTCCTAAGAGTGGTAAAACCGTAAATATTATAGATTTTGACAAGGACGGGGATAATGATATTCTTGTCGGTAATCGAAGTATTCCAAAAAAATACCCTATCCATAGTACTTCCATACTTTACGAAAATAGCGGAGGCGATTTAAGGGATGTAACCAAGGAAATTGCCCCCGGACTGCTTGATTTTGGTATAATCAATGATATAGTTGTAACTGATTTTAATAAGGATGGTTGGGAAGATTTTATTGCAGTAGGCGAATGGACCCCAATTGGGTTTTATAGCAATCAGGAAGGCAAATCATTTAAACGAACAAAATTTCAAGGAATCGATGATAAGGGCTGGTGGTTCTCTATTAATGAAACAGATATCAATAATGACGGTTTCAAGGATTATATTATTGGTAATGTTGGTCTCAACATTAAATTCAATGCCACAAGCGATAAGCCTTTGAAGATTTATGCCAATGATTTTGATAATAATGGCATTAATGATGTGGTTCTTAGTAAAAAGTACAAAGGAGAATATGTTCCTGTGAGGGGTAGGGAATGTTCTTCACAACAAATGCCATTCATAAAAGAAAAATTTGGTACATATTCTGAATTTGCCAATGCAACACTTACCGATATATATGGTGATGAATTATCCGATGCCTATGAAAATGAAGCAAACGAATTTAACTCTATACTTCTCTTGAACACAGGCGATAATGGTTTTGAAAAGAAGATCCTTCCTATCGAAGCACAACAATTTCCGGCATTGAGTAGTGTTTTCGTCGATATAAACAATGATGGTTATCAAGATTGCATTGTTGCAGGAAATCTTTATGAGACCGAGGTAGAAACAACAAGGCTAGATGCAATTTCCGGCACGGTATTAATTTCAAATGGCAATGATGGATACAAAACTTTAGGTAATGAAAGAACTGGGCTGTACTTAGGTGACAATGTAAAGGACCTTAGTCTGATAAATCTAGGAAATATGGACCTATTACTTAATTCAGTGAATAATAATCGATTAATGGCACATAAAATAGTTCCTATTAAGCAATAATTAACGTTTAAAATCGTCGAAATTGATTATTTTTGAGCTCTTTAAAAATCATATAATGAGAAAATCTTTTTATTTAATAATGGCCACCATGGTAGTTTGCAGTTGGTCTTATGGTCAATACGCAGGTCAAACAGCTACAAACATGTCGGCCGGTGATGGCGGTTTAGGAGGAGGTGAAATAGCAGCACTTTTGGGACCTATTAGTGAAAATAAGAGTAAGAATAAGGATCTATACGCCAATTTTCAAGGATCGCCCTATACTTCCAATGAATTTGCAATGACAACGATGTTTTATGGTGATGAAAATCTTGGAAAAATCTATTACCGGTATAACGCCCTTAATGGCGAAGTCGAAATCAAGAACAGCTTAAGGGAAAGTGAGCAGATCAAAAGTTTATCACGTGATAAGAAAGTGAGCATATTGGTTGATGGAAACAAGATGAGTTTTATGACTTTTATTACTTCCAAACAAAAAACCTTGAATGGGTATCTTGCCACTTTGAGTGGTGATGGCACCTATAAATTGTTTAAAAGAATACATGTTAAATTTACCGAAGGTAAAGCGGCACCAAATTCGTTTGTCAAAGCTGTACCAAGTAGGTTTAGCCAATTCACGGAATACTATTTGCAAAAAGATGGCGTGAACAGAATTGATGAGATTCCACTTAAGAACAGCAAATTAGTGAAGCTAGTGGATGAATCGAAAAGAATGGATTTAAAAAATCATCTTAAAAAGAACTCCTTGAATATCAAAAACGAAGCTGATTTGATCAAGGCCTTCCAATTTTTGAACAAATAGGATTAAAAGACATCCAACGGAAACCATCCCAATTTTTATGGGATGGTTTTTTATTTACCTTTACCCGATGGAAAAACACTCACAAATTTATGGTATTAGAGCCGTAATTGAAGCTATTAATTCGGGGGAAGCCATTGACAAGGTTTTTGTTCAAAAAGGTCTCAAGGGTGATTTATTTCATGAACTGGAAAGTCTGCTCCGTAAAAATGGGATTACCCATGTTTATGTTCCAGCAGAGAAGCTAAATAGGCTTAGTAAAAATAATCATCAGGGGGTTATTGCCAAGATCTCTCCAATTACATTTTTTACTTTAGAAAAGCTTGTTGAAGATGTCCTCGCCAAAAAGGAAGCCCCATTATTCCTTCTGCTCGATCAACTTTCAGATGTCCGTAATTTTGGGGCGATTATAAGAACTGCAGAATGTACAGGTGTTGATGGGATTATAATTCAAAAAAAAGGAGCGGCCCCTGTCACCGCGGATACCATAAAGACTTCAGCAGGAGCGGCATTCAAAGTACCCATAGCAAAGGTAGACCATATAAAGGACGCCGTATTCTATCTGCAAGCATCAGGTATTTCGGTTATTGCGGCCACTGAAAAAACGAACAATACCATTTATGATGTTTCCTTCAAAGCGCCCTCTGCCATTATCATGGGGTCAGAAGATAAAGGCGTTTCCCCCTCTGTTATCAAAGCGGCAGATCAAGTTGCCAAAATACCCCTATTGGGAGAAATAGAATCATTGAATGTTTCTGTTGCCTGCGCTGTATTTTTATATGAAGTTGTTCGTCAAAGAAGTGATTAGTCTTCTGGAGGGTTCCTATTTTCCTTTGGTCGATATTGATAATTGATTTTCAACGTTTGCCTGTCTTGATCAATCCCATCTGGTTTTGTTTCAATAAAATTACCATCTTCATCAAAATGTTTTAGGAATTCATCGGCTTCTTCATTATAATCGTCATGTTCCCAATCGAACTTTCTCGGAGTAGGGATTTTAGTTTTAATTATAACAGCCAGTAAAAATCCCGTAATAAATCCTCCCAAGTGACCTTCCCAAGAAATTTCATCCTTAATAGGAAAAATATACCATAGAAGGCTTCCGTAAATAAAAACTACAATCAACGACAGCGCAACCAATCGATAATACTTTGAAAATATTCCCTTGAAAAAAATAAAACTCGCCAAAACATAAATAATGCCACTTGCGCCTATATGATATGAAGGCCTTCCGATAAGCCAAGTCAGTATTCCCGATAATAAGACCCCATATAAAAGGACCTTCAATGAAATGTTCCTGTAGAAATAAAATAAGGAGGCAGTTAGTATAGCCAAAGGAAGGGTATTATTATATAGGTGCTCAACCGAACCATGAACAAAAGGGCTTAAAAAAATCCCTCTTAATCCCTTTAGACTTCGTGGATAAATACCATATTCATTAAAGTTTGTATGAAATTGAAGTTCTATCCAAAAAACCGCCCATATAATAATAACTCCCAATAGTGGAGCCACCAGCACAGCATTTGTAAACCTAAAATATTTGCTTTCGGACATATCCTAAAATTAACGGAAATAGGGTCAAAAAACCTACCATAGGTCCAAAACATGATAAATTGTCATTCTTCGACACTTTGTAATACCCAATTATACGAACAAGGTTTTATTGTTCACATATACGACAATGCCAACTTTATTTTAAATTTGCACCATGAATGAACCATTGGCCGAAAGGGTTCGCCCAAAAACCCTGGAAGAATATATTAGCCAAAATCATTTGGTGGGAGCGTCCGGGTCATTGACCCATCAGATAAAAAAAGGGATTATTCCATCGCTCATTTTATGGGGACCACCGGGAACGGGCAAGACAACCTTAGCGAACATTATCGCCAATGAAAGCCAAAGACCCTTTTATACTTTAAGCGCAATAAACAGCGGTGTAAAGGACATTCGAGAGGTAATTGACAAAGCAAGGCAAAGTGGTGGACTTTTTACTTCCAAAAATCCTATTTTGTTCATTGATGAGATTCACAGATTTAGTAAATCACAACAAGATTCACTTTTGGCAGCCGTTGAAAAAGGATGGGTTACCCTAATTGGGGCAACAACTGAAAATCCAAGCTTTGAGGTAATACCTGCATTATTGTCACGATGCCAAGTTTACATATTAAATGCGTTTGGCAAGGAAGATTTGGAAGCATTACTTTCAAGAGCAATGAAACAGGATGATTTTCTAAAATCAAAAAAAATAAAGCTCAAAGAAACTGAGGCATTATTACGTTTATCAGGAGGTGATGGCAGAAAATTATTGAACATCTTTGAATTGGTTATAAATTCTGAAGAATCCGATACCATTACAGTAAGCGACGAACTGGTTTTGTCCAAAGTGCAAAAAAATACGGTTCTTTATGATAAGACCGGAGAACAACATTATGACATAATTTCGGCCTTTATTAAATCAATCCGCGGAAGTGATCCGAATGGTGCCGTTTATTGGTTGGCCAGAATGATAGAAGGTGGTGAGGATGTAAAATTCATTGCGCGTCGCATGTTGATTTCCGCTTCAGAGGATATTGGTTTAGCCAACCCAACAGCCTTGGTAATTGCAAACAATACCTTCCAGGCAGTTACCACCATAGGCTATCCAGAGGCGCGCATTATCCTAAGTCAATGTGCAATTTATCTAGCGACCTCAGCAAAAAGCAATGCCAGTTATATGGCAATTAACAAGGCACAACAAACCGTCAAACAGACCGGCGATTTATCTGTTCCTTTGCCATTGAGAAACGCCCCGACTAAATTGATGAAAGATCTAGGTTATGGTAAGGAGTACAAATATGCCCATGATTATGTGAACAATTTTGCTGTAGAGGAGTTTTTACCCGAGGAACTAAGTGGAACCAGCTTTTATGAGCCTGGTAAAAACCAGCGTGAGAATGCCATTAATGACTTTTTGAAAAAACGATGGAAAGGAAAATACAATGCTTAGAATTTTATATTCAATTCTTGGATTTTAAGTGTATTATCGATATAGTACTCATAAAACCATTTGCCATCTTTTTTGAATACTACCCCACTGTCCTTTTCAACTGTATAGACATCCGGAATTGAGGTCCTAAAAATTTTTAAGCGAATTTTAGGCGTATTATCCACAAGTTGAAAACCGTCGGGTATTTCCTGGGCGTATAGCATGTTCGAATCGATTTTGTCTTCAACCGCTATCTTTTTGTCAACCGGTGCTTTTTCAATGTTGGAAGCGATTGGCTCTTTGCTTTTATAAACTTGTTCGTCTTGGGTGGCGACTTGCTCTACCACGACAGGGTCCACCTTGTTTTTAGGTTCATTTTTCTTTTCCATTTTCTTAACGTCATTTTTAAAACTTAGGGTAACAGGCTCGTTACTTTTCTCCTTGGGTATATACGTGTAATCCAAGACATCTATTGTTCTAAAGGCTTCGGTGATCGCTTCCCTATAGGCTTCTTCATATTCCTTGACCTTACTTTTTCCGGTAATGGTCGATAATACAACCTGTGAAGAGCAATCCTTCAATACTAGTGCGGTGTTTGTACTGAACATTGAAGATTCATCTTTTATCGATACTTGAAGACCCAAGCAACGGTCGTTATTCAGATCTTGTGGCAAAGCGTCTTCATATACAGCGTTATAACCTTTTTGTACAAACAAATACTTTATCAAGGTGCTCGTCTTGTATTGATTTTTGTTTTTAAAAACTTCGAACCTTTTGGGCACGATTATATACTTGTATTCATTCAAATTACCTTGGGAATAACCGCTGAATACAGTTAAAACAAATAGGATCGCAAAAATATTTTTCATAGAATAAGACTATCATTTCTTTTCCCAAGATATGATATTTAATCCGAATTGGAAAGAAGCATAATTGCTGGCCGCAATATTTTGATAGGCCAATAAATTATCAGCCATAAAGTATAAATTTACCGGGCCCGCTTGGAAGTTTACTCCAAGACCAATATTGGTCAATGTAAATTTATCGGCGGTATAGGTGGTTTTTAAAGCCATAAAATTCCCAAATCTTCTTTGATAAAATGCAGTAATTGCACTTTGTGGCCCTCGAGGTCTATTGACCATATATAGCTGGCCGCCTATGCTGTTCCTGTATTTTGTAATAAGCCTACCACCACCGGATATACCATAGTCACAATCGCAATCGGCCGATGCTTGGGTAGGTTCGCCAAAATTATATCTAATTGAGGCATATAATTTGGTAGGTCTGTAGGTAATATAACCATTCGTCGTTTCAGCAAACGGTACCAAGGCCTCAACCTCATCGACCAAATCTTCCCAAAAGTCCGCATCTGGATCTAACAAGGCATCGGGTAAGATAATCTCAATGCCCTCTATGGTAGAATTTCCTTTTAAGGAAAAGTTTTCAATGGCATTTGCATGGTAAATAAAGCCAACGTCCAATAGACTAGCTGTCAATACCGTTTGTTCGTTCAAAAAATAAGTAAACCCCAAATCAACGCCCAAACCTAGATTACCCCCAAAAAATCCACGTTTAATAATGGTGCCAGGAACATTTTCATCATCAATGGCTTTTTCAATCTCATTGATTCCTGAGGTTCGGAGCTCTAGATCGGCATCCAAGGTATTCGCAAAAATATTATTTTCGCCTTCTGTGGTTACAAAATACCCTTTGTTCTTACTCGAGTTAAAATCTGAAATACTGGAATATATTTTACCCCTTGCACCGATTATTAAACTTCTATTCATTCTCTTGTTGATGCCAAAATGAAAAACATTGAGCATTTCACCCCTGGTTTTCAAATGACTTAGATCAAAACGTTCATTGATTCTATCAGCGTTACCCTCAAAGGCCAATATAGCATAATCCTTTGGCCAATAATTTATGAAATCAACCTCACCATACATTCCAAAAGAATAGAAAACATTAGGATCTTTTCCTCTAAATCCGCCATTTAATAGTTCTATTTGAAACGTTCCACTCAATTCATCCCTGATCGACAAATCATTTATTGCCCTATCACGGACTTTGTCATTGAAATCCAATCCATCATTTGCAAATAGGTCGTTCACTGTTATCCCACTTGAACCGGCTTGGAAAGAAATACCGGATAACGGAGTAAGCCCGGCATACCATTTAAAATCGGTCTCCATACCTGGATTTATCATCAAGGCCTGTGGTATTTCAGTAAAATCGTATAACAATTGTTTGTTTTGGGCATGCGCAAAAAGGCCTATCCATAGGATGGATGCAACTAAAAATCGTCGGAAGATCATTTTATACGAACTGTGAATTTACCACTGCTTTTTAGCGAAACCATGGCATTTGACTGGGAAGAAGTGCTAGTAT
>JAHHKH010000060.1 GCA_018679695.1 Maribacter sp. | reverse complement strand
GGTAAGTCTATTGGATGACAAACGGCAATGGTTTAAATCCCATCATGGCTTAGGTGTTACCGAAACGCCTAAAGAATTTGCATTCTGTGCACATGCTATAAATAAAGATGAGGATATTTTCATAATTCAGGATTCCAGGACCGATGAACGCTTTCATGATAATCCGCTGGTAATTGGCGATCCTAGAGTGATTTTTTATGCGGGTATACCCTTAACTGCAGAAAATGGGCTGCCACTAGGGACCTTATGCGTTATTGACCATAAACCAAAATTACTTAGCCCGGGCCAAATTAATTCATTAAAAGCACTTTCAGGACAGGTGATGAACCTTTTAAAACTGAGAAAAAGTAATGATTTGCTTCAAAAGACGATTAGGGCTTTAGGTGAAAAAAATATGGAATTGGAGCGATTCGCCTACATCGCTGCCCATGATCTAAAGTCCCCTTTGAATACCATCAATTCCACAGCTGAATTATTCGCTGAATGTTATGCTTCAAAATTTGATGAGGACGGGAAAAAAATGCTTGGCTTTATACAAACATCCTCGAGTAAATTAACTGGGCTTATTGACGGACTTTTAAACTACAGTAAGAGTGAAACCATATTAAAAGAAAGAGGGTCAAACATTGAACTGCAAGAACTTTGCAGTGATATAAGTGGTCTCTTTTCCTATGACAATTCAATGGTTATAGAGCTCAATTCTAAAATGGATAGTATAACCATTAACAAAGCCGCAATTCATCAAATATTGATCAACCTGGTCTCTAATGCCATAAAATATAATGATAAGGACGAGGTTCAGATCCAAATTAAAATAAGTGAGAATGGGGATTTCTATGATTTTTGTGTTCAGGATAATGGACCCGGAATAGCCTTGGAAGAACATGACAAGGTTTTTGAGATATTCAAGGTATTGGCTCCTGCCGATAGGTTTGGAGCGCCAGGAAATGGAATTGGCCTTGCCACAGTGAAAAAAATAATCGAAAAATTGGGAGGCACTATTAAGTTGGATTCTTCAAAAGGTAAGGGTTGCCTCTTTCATTTTACCATTAAAAAATCAGTATCCGTTGCTGAGGACATTCCAGTGATCTAAATTTTTGTAGCTATAGTATTTGTTCATCGACTTGACTTAGAGAAGATTACATTATAGGATAGATTAAATAATTCCATAGCAGTTGCTGTTATGGAATTTTTTGGTTACCTGGCTATTTTACCAATAGAGGAATTCTTGGTTGCGGTCCTAGGATTATTTCTTAAACGCAGATTAAAAATCAAAAAATATGGTATCTTCAAATCATAAAATGACCAACTATGATTCGAACTATTTTTACCTCTTTTTTAATCCTTTTTTCCTTTGCGGTCAACGCCCAAACCACAATTATTGGATTTACCGAAGAAAACACGAAAAAACAACAACAATTGGAAAGCGCCTTCGAAGCTAAACTCAATGCTGAGAACCTCGATAAATGGATGCAAAGAATGTCGGCCCAACCCCATTGGGTAGGTACCGAATTTGGACGTGAGAATGCGGAATGGATTCAAAAGCAATTCAAATCTTGGGGGTATGACACCAAAATTGAGACGTATCAAGTATTGTTTCCATTCCCCAAAGTAAGAATCGTTGAATTAACAGCCCCTACTACTTATAAAGCAAAGCTGACCGCTGTACCCGTTGAAGGTGATGAATATACGGCCCAAGGCGATGCCCTGCTCCCCAGTTACAATGCCTTTTCAACCGATGGGGATGTTGAGGCTGAACTGGTTTTTGTGAATTATGGTATTCCAGCGGATTATGAGGAATTGGAAAAATTGGGCATCTCTGTAAAAGGAAAGATAGTCATTGCCAAATACGCAGGTTCTTGGCGCGGGATCAAACCAAAATTGGCAGCAGAGAATGGGGCCATTGGCTGTTTGATCTATTCAGATCCCCAGGATGATGGTTATGTACGGGGCGACGTATATCCTAAAGGAGCATTCAAAAATAAAACAGGGGTACAACGTGGATCGGTGATGGATATGCCTACCTATCCTGGTGATGTACTGACACCCGGTTATGGGGCCACCAAGGATGCAAAACGCTTGAACCGGAAGGATGCTCCCACGATTACAAAAATCCCTGTTCTACCCATTTCCTATGAAGATGCGCAGCCCTTATTAGAAGCCTTGGAAGGTCCCATTGCTCCCAAAGCATGGAAAGGTGGCCTGCCCATTACCTATCATATTGGTCCTGGTCCGGCCAAGGTACATTTGAAATTGGAATTCGACTGGCAATTGAAACCTGCCCATAATGTGATTGCTACAATGAAGGGAACCGACTTCCCCGATCAGTGGGTTATGCGCGGTAACCACCACGATGCATGGGTTCATGGGGCCAATGATCCTATTAGTGGCATGGTTGCCCTGATGGAAGAAGCCCGTGCCGTTGGCGAATTGGCTAAAAAAGGCAATAAACCCAAACGTACTTTGGTATATTGTGCCTGGGATGCCGAGGAACCTGGATTGATCGGATCCACCGAATGGGTCGAGGACCATAAAAAGGAATTGCAACAAAAAGTAGTTGCCTATATAAACACCGATGGTAACGGCCGTGGGTTCTTGGGAGCCGGCGGATCGCATTCCCTACAGGCCATGGTTGCCGAGGTAGCAGGGACGGTAAAGGATCCCCAGAGAGGGGTTTCTATAAAAGAAAGGCGAAGTGCCGTGAACTTGGTCAATGGTGGAAAAGAAGCTTTTAGCCTCTATGCCCTAGGTTCTGGCTCCGATTACACCCCATTTATACAACATGCGGGAATTGCCGCCTTGAATTTAGGATTTGGAGGTGAGAATGCCGGAGGCGAATACCATACTATTTACGATACCTATCCACATTACAAGCGATTCAAAGACCCCGAATTTGCATACGGCGTGGCTCTTGCCAATACTGCTGGGAGAATTTCACTGCGATTGGCCAATGCGGATATCCTGCCTTTTGAATTCAAACAATGGCATAGTACCGTTTCTACCTATTTGGAGGAAGTAATGAAAAGCTGTGATACCATGCGGAAGGAAGTGGAAAAGCACAACAATATGGTAGACAAGAATGTATTTGAATTGGCCGCAGATCCCAGAAAACCCTTCAAAAATCCGTTAAGAAAGGAAGCGGTTCCTTATTTGGATTTTACCCCACTACAGAATGCAATGGCTTCCTTAAAATCGAGTGTAACCGCTTTTTCAGAATTGGACATCGCCGACTTATCGGTCACGAAACGTCGTGACCTCAATAAACAATTGATGCTCGCGGAGCAAGTACTGACTTCAGAATCGGGCCTGCCACGCAGATCGTGGTACAAGCACCAGATTTACGCTCCGGGCTTCTATACAGGGTATGGGGTTAAAACGCTACCCGGGGTTCGAGAGGCCATTGAACAAAAGAACTGGAATGAAGCAGAAGAGCAAATCAAAAAATTAGCAGGTACTTTGAATGATTTTAATGCCTATATTCAAGGGATGACAACAATGTAATACCTAAAATTATGACTTCTGACTATAAAAAGATTTTTACCGGGGATTCAATGGTGGCCCATCAAATCGTTGGCAAATTACATAGAATTGGTATTGAAGCCGTCGTAAAGGATGAAGCCGAGTCGGCAAGATTGGCAGGTTTCGCATCTTCCATGCTGGACCAGGTGGACTTGTATGTACATAAAGATGAGGAAGAAAAGGCCTTGGCAATTATTCAGGAATTTAAAAAACCATAGCCTAGCGCATCGTATTATTTCCTTGACTAAAGGAACTGGATCTTCCTGCCATCAAATGGTGAATTGTAAAGTTAACATTTTGTTAATTAACGATTTAGGTGTTAATTAACTCTTGTTGCACTTCGAATTTTCCTATCTTTAATCGCCTAGGAAGCAACATATATTTTTCCTCCCCCCTATTTATATTTTCCCCCATCGGTATCTATTATCAATCATCCGGATGTACGCTCCTAGGGAACGAATTACATTTCATCTAGATTCGCTCGAACCGGAAGGTTAAAAGAATAGGCATACCGCTTGATCGCTATAGATTGAAAGTTCCCCCTATTTATATTTCTTTTTTACACTGTAACTGGGTAATAACTTAAATATACTATTATGGAACTAATGGAATTGAATGAAACGAAATTACACGACCTATTGGGTAAGGTGGTCACCGAAATGGGAGCTGCGGCAAATGGTCCTCTCGTTATTTTAGGAGACAAACTAGGTTTATATAAATCCTTATCGGAATCGGGTCCAATGACCTCGAGCGAATTGGCAACAGCAACAAGTACGGCAGAAAGATATGTTCGTGAATGGCTATCGGCCCAGGCGGCATCGGGCTATGTTGAGTACGATGTACAAAATAATACCTTCTCAATGACCCCTGAGCAGGCTGCGGTATTCGGTGATGCCAAAAGCCCTGTATTTATGACAGGGGCGTTTTATGCGATTACCTCGGTATACCATGATGAGCCCAAAATGGAGGAGGCCTTCATTACAGGTGAAGGTATTTCTTGGGGAGATCATAATACTTGTCTCTTCTGCGGTACTGAAAAGTTCTTCAGTCCATCTTATGAGGGTAATTTAATTTCGAACTGGCTGCCCGCCTTGGACGGTGTGGTCGAAAAACTTGAAAAAGGGGCCAAGGTAGCCGATATTGGTTGTGGCCATGCGGCCTCCACTGTGATAATGGCAAAGGCTTTTCCCAATTCTACCTTTTATGGCTATGATTTTCATGACAAATCCATTCGAAAGGCAAAACAAAGAGCTAAGGAAGCAGGGATATCCAATGCCACATTCAAAGTTGCCACTGCAAAGGATTTTCCAGGGGAGGATTATGATTTTGTTACTTTCTTTGATTGTCTACACGATATGGGAGATCCTGTAGGGGCATGCGCACATGTTAAGGAAAGCTTGAAACCAGGCGGTACCTGTATGGTTGTTGAACCTTTTGCGAAAGATACCTTAGCGGAAAACCTGAATCCGGTCGGTCGTGCTTTTTATGCATTTTCCACGATGCTCTGCACCCCTTGTTCCCTTAATCAGGAGGTTGGCCTGGCCCTGGGTGCACAGGCGGGTGAAAAAAGATTGAAAGAGGTAATTACTTCCGGTGGTTTAAATCGGTTCAAAAAAGTGGTGGAAACCCCATTTAATTTGATTCTGGAAGCAAGGGCATAAGATAACAATAAGGTAATGGACTACTAGGCGGAATCTTCTTGAATGGTAGGTTTCGCTTCGTTATCGATAGGTTGAAATAGTCTAAATTAGAAAGGGAAAATCTACCGATTACACAAAATAGGGTACTTAATAGGCAAGTTTTGACGCTTTCTGTAGAGAATCTTAATCGAATGGAATCCACTTTATTAAATTCGTTATCTTTAATGACAAACGGTCCTCGCCAATTCCCCAAGGATTGTTTTATCCCCCTTTTTTCAAAATGGATTGGCGTCCATTAAATAGTTGTGACAAATCTCCAAACTTCATATACGTCTCATGTTGTTTGAAGAATTCTGGATCGTTTGAATTACTAATAAATTAAAAAGTGTTTACGGAGTCGCTATTTCAGCAAGGCAATCAGGGTTTCAAGAAAAGGAAAATCAATATTATAATCAACTTATTGAGCTGACCAAAAAGTCGAAGAGACCATAAAATTTATAAAACAATCCAAAACCTAACATCATGAAATGAGCCAACACAAATCATCAAATTAATCCAGATGTATAATGGCAAATTACATCTGACCAATAAACAACAAATAAATATAATCAGATGAAAACAAGAATCAGTTTGGGACTTTTAATAGTATCACTTTTGGTACTGGTCTATTTTGTAAATGAAAATTCAGCGGTAAACAAAAAAAGCAATTTTCTAAAAGCATCCTTTAGTTTTACCAAGTGTACCCCCACCAAATATATGTTGGACATTGTTGATACCACACAGCAGATTTCCCCACTTTTCAACAATCTGGGAAACCTTCACTTTTCAATTTCCACAGAAAATGAAAGGGCACAGGCATTTTTTGACCAAGGAATTAAATTATCCTATGCCTTTAACCATGCAGAAGCACATCGTTCTTTTATGGAAGCGGCTCGTTTGGATCCAAATGCCGCGATGAATTATTGGGGGCAGGCCTTTGCCTTAGGCCCCAATATCAATGACCCCTTTCCCGATGAGGAGCGTAAGAAAAAGATCAATGAGGCCATGGCAAAAGCTCGGAAACTGGCTGCAAAGTCCACAGCGAAAGAGCAAGCGATGATTGCAGCTTTATCGGCCCGTTATAGCGGAGATTTGTCGAAAGATGTTGCAGAACTCAATATGGCCTATATGATTGCAATGGAAAAAGTGGTAAGCACATATCCTGAAGATGCTAATATCCAAATTTTATATGCTGCTTCTGTAATGAATACGGTTCCCTGGAATTATTGGGATAAGGACGGAAATCCGTCCCCAAACATCAAAGAGGCCAAAGCTGCCCTAGAAAAGGCAATGAAGCTCGAACCCGAGAATCCTGGAGCCCATCATTATTATATCCATATGGTAGAACTGCCTTATCCTGATCTTGGGGTTTCCAGTGCAGATCAATTGGCATCTTTAATGCCTGGAGCGGGACATATTGTACATATGCCCTCGCATATCTATATTCGAGTAGGGCGTTATTTAGACGCAGTTAAGGTAAACCAAACCGCAATTTTGGTTGATGAGGATTATATTGCCCAATGTTTCTCCCAAGGGCTTTATCCCCTAGCCTATTACCCACATAACATACATTTTTTATGGTCTTCGGCCAGTTTATTGGGTGATAGTCAAATAGCCATTGACGCCGCCAAGAAAACCGCTGAAAAAGTGCCAACTGGAGAATTGGCGACACTTACCTTCTTACAGGATTTTGCTTCAACGCCCTTATTGGCCTATACACGGTTCGGGAAATGGAATGAGATTCTGACCATCCCTGCTCCGAGTGCAGATATTAAACATCTTAGTCTCATAAGACATTATGCAAGGGGAATCGCTTTTATTAGAAAAGGAAATATAAAAGAGGCCCAGGAAGAATTGGATGCCATAGCTACCCTCAAAAAAGATCCAGAATTGGAAACCTTGATAGCTACAGCGAATAACACATCCGATCGAATAGCCAATATAGCTTATGAAGTAGTGGCCGGGGAATTGGCCGCATTGAAAGGTGATGTTTCAAAGGCTATAGAACACCTTGAAAACGCAGTGTTATTAGAAGATGATCTTACCTATACAGAACCTGCTGCCTGGCATATACCCACAAGGCAAAATTTGGGAGCTGTCTTAATGAAAGCCGGCAAATACCAAGAGGCTGAAAAAATATTCAAGGA